>JALYZS010000144.1 GCA_030948745.1 Vulcanimicrobiota bacterium
CGCCCTGAGAGGCTGTGACGTGACCGGACTCGACCCTTCGCAAGCGATGCTCGAAGAGGCGCGCCGCCTCGACGAGACCGCCGGCATCGTCATCCGCTATGTCCGCGCGACTGCGGAAGACACGGGCCTCCCTGCGCACAGTGTCGACGTTGTGACGGCGGGTCAATGTTGGCATTGGTTCGATCGTCCTCGCGCGGCCGGTGAAGCGCGCAGGCTGCTCGTGCCGCGCGGACTGCTCGTCATCGCACACTTTGATTGGCTGCCGCTTCCCGGCAATGTCGTCGCAGCGACCGAAGCCCTTATCGAGCGGCACAACCCCGACTGGAAGTTCGGTGGCACGACCGGCATCCATCCGGCCTGGCTTGCGGATGCAGCCGCTGCCGGCTTCTCAGACATCGAAACGTTTTCGTTCGACGAAGCCGTTCGCTACCCGCATGAAGGGTGGCGCGGCCGCATCCGTGCCAGCGCTGGCGTCGCGGCGAGCCTGCTACCCGACCAAGTCGAGCGTTTCGATGCTGATCTCGCCGCGTTGCTCGCTCGCGATTACCCGGACGATCCCCTCGCGGTTCCGCATCGCATCTGGGCGATGCTCGCCCGCGCTCCGGCTAGCGCTGTTCCAGCTGGCAATTGATCATCCAATCGATGCCGTAGCGATCGGTCAGCATCCCGAACTTCGCCCCCCAGAACATGTCTGCCATTGGCATCTCGACTTTGCCGCCTTTGGCCAAGCCATCGAATATCTTCTGGGCCAGGTCAACGTCGCGCAGACCGAGCGCCAGCGATATGGGACCCTCGCCGTACGTTTTGTCGGGGCTCGCGTCGGCCGCCATGAATTTGACCGCGGGCGATTTGAAGTTCGCGTTCATGATGCGCTCCCCGTGCGCCGCGTCTTGCGGAGGACCCTCGGAGGGCGGCATTTCCTTCCATCGCATGAGTGAAGTGATCTCACCGCCGAAGACATCTTTGTAGAAGTTAAGCGCTTCTTCGCATTTGCCGCCGGTGATGAAGAGGTACGGTTCGAGCTCGAGCGAGGTCGCCGTGATTTGCTTTGTGTCGGTTGCCATCATCTTCTCCTAACGTGGACATAGAGGTCACTGAGCTGGGCTACTTGTGTTCTTCGATGTATTCCTTGGGGTCCTTATCCTCGGCTTTGACGCCCGTGATATGGTCGGCCTCAAATGCGGCGAAAGCGACGGCGAGCTCGTGACGGAGTTTGAGCGGCGCTTGTTGGCTGAAGTCCGTCAGCCCCTCGCGTTCCTCCTCACCCATGTGATCGCTGTTGGCCTCGTTCGCTTTCGCGACCGCCTTGAACCAGCTCTTCGTGCCGACCTTGTGCTTGGCGACGGCTTCCACTGCGTCCCGGATCTCGTTATGATCCTTGATCGCGTCTTCGGTTTCGTCTTCTGGCGACTTGCTGTCGCCTGCACCTTTGCCAACGCGCAGCAATTCAGGATAGAAGAACTCTTCTTCCGCTAAAGCGTGGACCTCGAGAAAGGCGGACAAGCGCTGCCAGACCGCGCTGAGTTTATCTGTGTCCTCATGGTCGATCTGTTCGAGGATCGAGAACAGGCGACGCTGCTCGTGGTGGTCGTCAAGAATGAGCTGGGTGATGTCCATGAGCGCTAGCTTTCGGGCAGACCGTCAGGGTCCTGTTGGGAGGCCGTTATCGCGTGGCATGTTGAGCGCAGCAAGCCGTTGTCACCTCACCTCGTCCAAAGATCGTCGATGACGTCCATTGTCAGCGGTGGGAGCGTGAAGGCGAGCGACGCGCGGAACCCCTCCGCATCCTGCGTATCATCCGGCAGCGGCAGGCCAGGCGCTTCCCAATCAGCACGCGATGGCCACAGCGCTATAGCGCAGTACGTGCCGTCCTCCTCTTGATGGAGGCGCGACCCAAACGAAACACCCTGCCCTCGGATTTTCTCGGTCCGGACATGCCACAGGCGGAGGAATTCCGCATCCGCACCGGGTTTGACGCGCCAGCGGTAGATGACGGTGAACACGGTTATTCTCCGTTTCGGAGTTTTCGCTTCGACGCGCTGATGAGCGCAACTCCCGCGATAGCTCCGGCAACTGCGCCAACTCCCATGTACTGTCTCATGACGTTACCGTTGCGAGCATCATTTTACCTCATACACCGCTTGCACGGTCATACTGAACTTTCCCAAGCCGGCATTGAACGCCGATGAAGATACGGTGACGTTCGCTAAGGAGCGCAGGCCCGGCGGTGGGATCGCCTGCGCCCATGATCCGTCCGATCCCGACCAAGGGTTGACGACGGTCAGCGAATAGAGCCCGGCCAGTCGGACGCCGCTGTGCGCGGCGATCTTCTGCGCCTCGCTCTGGGCTGCCGCTAACGCTTTGGTGAGCGCCTGGTCTTGCAGTTGCGCCCGCCGGGTGGAGTCATAGATGGGCCCATACACTTGGTTGGCGCCCGCTTGCACACTCGCTGCAATCACACCGCCGACCGCATGGATGGGTATGCGGGAGACCTCAACCGTTTCCGTGGCTACATAGTCAGCCGCGTGCGGCGTGCCGCACGTCGTCGCGGGTTGGTACTGCAACTGGTATTGAGCGGTCTTTATCGAGCGGTTGTCGATGCCGAGATCGTGCAGCGCCTTGAGGAGGCGGGCGGCCGTTTCCGCGACGCCCGCGATCGCCGCATCCGGAGCTGGCGCTTCCGTCCGCGTTCCGACGTTCACGGTTGCAATGTCAGGTTCGAATTCCACCGTACCCGCCGCGGTGACAGAAATCGTATGTGGCGGAGGGGACTGTGCATCAGCGTCAGCTGATATCGGCATTGAGAGTGCAAGCGCGACGGCGCCCACGAACACACGCAGCAGAAAAGAGCGCATCAAGATCTCCTTCACAATGATTCGGGATCAGCAACCACGAGGTACGTGTTAGCCGGTCCTCCTACCCATGGGCGCACGGTCCCGTGCACGACACGGCGATCACCATCGATGACCCGGGGATTGCCGCCGCTGAAAATCTTTATGCAGCCGGGATCGCACACGTCAAAAACCGTGAAACGTTTTCCGGTCTGCGAAACCTGCAGGACCTTTACTGTGCCCTCGACGACCACTGGCTTGCCATTCAGCGTTGCGGGATCGCGAATCACTGCCCAGTTGTCGTTTTTTGCCGCACATCCAGTAAGAAGGCTGACGAGCGTCAACGTCAACGCCCAGTGTGATCTGTGCATTCTCAGTGCCGCCTTTTCAACACCCGTCACCGAATTCGATATACACGAGCCGTTCGTGACGGAAAGCGAAGTTTTCAACCTGTCCGCAAGGCGCCTTGAGGATGGATTCCACTCCAAACGGCGGCCACGTCGTGTACGCGAGTATGACAAGCCCTGGATTGGCGCTCAGCTTCAACGCTCGCGAAGGGCCATAGACCTTCAGCACGCGCTCCATTGAGTCGCCTAGTTGTAGCCCCCGAACCGTCTTGAGTTGCGACAGGTCGCGGTCAACGATTTTCCTCGGTGGCAGCGGTACGTGGTCAGCCGCTACCGACTTGTACGCTGTGCAACACCCCTCTTCATACAGCGCGATGCGATGCGCTGCATCGTAGATGACCCGTCCCTTCGGAGGCCCTGGAGCTTCGCGAACGAAGAAGGTGCCCTGTTTGAGGGTCAGCCCGAAAATTTGGCGCGATGCGCTTTCGTCGCCGTAACGAAATCCATCGCGATCATGAATTCTTGTCGCCTTACCGTGCCACCACCAATTGTCAGGGTCCCCGAGCGATGGTAACCAAGCCGTCAAGACCGGCACGCAGGCAGACGCACCATAGAGCTCGGCGCAAGCGTGATGATAAGAGACGACCGCCGTGAGTAGCACGCTCGCAACCGTCGGTATCAGCGCGAAAGCGAGGCCCTTCAACATCGCACCACCGGGAATTCCTTTCTCGCCACGATAACCCGCCCTTGGCTATCACCGCGTCATTTCGCGACTTTTTTGGAAAGCGCCCCTCATGCTCGACCCCGAACAAACGCTCACCACACCTCATCTGCGGCTCGAGGCGTTGGTCGAGGCCCATGCCAACGAATTGTTCGGGTATCTGCAGGACGCCCGCCTGTACCAGTTTTATGCGGGCGAGCCTCCGGCGTCGGTGGCCGCCCTGCATCAACAATACGCGCAATGGCGTACGCGCACGTCGCCTGACGGCCGCCAGATATGGCTCAATTATGCAGTGCGCAGAGCCGACGGCGTGTTCGTCGGTTGGGTCCAGGCGACGGTGGAGAACGACCGCGCGACGATCGGCTACGACATCTTTCCGCAGTTCTGGCGTCGCGGATATGCAACCGAGGCATGCCGTGCACTCGTGCGCATGCTCTGCGCTGCGCACATGCAAACGATTCGCGCCGTCGTTGACTCGGAGAACATCGCCTCCATCCGGTTGCTCGAACGTCTCGGCTTCAGGCGCATGCACATGGAGCCGAGCGACGATTTGCCGGGCCGCCAAGATGCGCACTACGAACGTGTTTGCAAGCCACGCGGTGAGCGCTAAACTGTCTCTTGTCTTTGGTGAAGTACGCGTCGGGCAGTGTCGTGGGCAGCGTGATGTCAGTTGCGCGCACGCTCAGACCCATGTTCGCGTGCCATAGCAGCGCATAAGCAGCTACGTGGACGTCAAAGCCTGTTGCCATCCAGTATTTACCGACTTGGCTGAATAGGACAGTCGCCGGAACCACCGCCTCCCGCAACGACGGCGCGGCCAGTCGCGGCGGCGCTGGCCTTGCGGATCAAAAACGTCGTCGGGTCGATCCCCAGATCG
>JALYZS010000210.1 GCA_030948745.1 Vulcanimicrobiota bacterium
ACTCGCAGGGCTGGAAGTCTACACGGGCGGCGCACCTGCAAGTTCGGGGCGCGCGATGTCCGGTTACATCAATGAAGTCATCCAGCGCGGAAAGTATCCGGGCGGCGGAGACATCACCGGCGTGATCGGCTCTCCGACGTTCAATCATACGGCACAAGGCGATGTCTATGGTGGCACGCCGGACAACAAGTTCACATACTACATCTCCACGCTGGCGCTTAACTCGCAGTACGAGTTCGGACAACGTGGGAATGCAGATGGACTTACCCTGACGATTCCCGCGGGCGATCCTGGTTGCGCCGCTGCGGCCATCCAAAACGGCACTCCATTTGCCTGCAATCCGGCAACGGGCGCACTGGCCGCGACCACGTCGACACGTGTACCGGTTGCGATTGCATCGTTCTTCTCGAACCCTTACGCCTCGGAGCGCGATACGGTAAGCAACTTCCACTGGAGCCTGTCGCATAACAATCTCAATGACGATCTCCAGGCTTTGTATGTGGTAGGCGCCACCTTCACGCCGAATTTCTACGCCGGGCAGGGCATCGACCCGGTGGTCGGCGGGTCGTTCGCAAACGCCAACAACCAGATCACCTGGCCTACCTCCGTGTTGTATACACAGCCGGTTGGGACGCCCTACAATCCCGGCGCCTTGTCGACATTGACCTGGCCATCGTCGGGGAATAGCATCGGTGGTGTCATTCCGAACAACTACGTCGATGGCCAAACGACCCAATACAGCATCGAGAAGGTCGGATATACGCGTGCGTTGTCCCAAAACGCGTTCCTTCGCGTATACGCTTATCAGCTGTACTCGGCGTGGCTGATCGACAGTGCGACGCAAACCCAAAACAATGGCGACTATTACCAGCTGCACGACAATGCTACCGGTTACACGCTGAATTTCCAGGATCAGCTCAACGACAAGAACCTGTTGAAGATCGATGGCGACTACACGCGCGACCTCACGTTGCGTTACAACTACATCAACTATGCCTCGCAGCAGCGGCTGCCCGGCGAAAAGCGCGGCCGAGTCCTGTGCGGTTCGATCCTAGGCGGGCCGGCCACACTGACGGCGACGTGCAACCCAGGAGACAACGTCGCCCAGATCAGAGGCCCGTATGCCTACTGGTCGTCGACAACGCCGTTGAACTCTGACATCGTGGTTTCCGATCAATGGAAGCCCAGCGACAGGTTCCTAGTCGATCTCGGCGTCCGCTTCGATCGCTTCGGCTATCAGCTGATGCCCTTGCAGATCAACGGGGCCAACGGTCTCGCCGAGCAGGCGCAAAACCAGTTCGGCGTATGCCTGGCTGGCTACGCGTACGCTGCGGGCGAATCGTGCAATAGCTATCTGTCGAATCTGTCCGTGGCGGACGGCCATCCCGAGTTCGCACCTGGTGCGACAACGTGGGCGGACGTCTCGGGCACATTGACATTCAATCAAACGAGCCCGCGGCTCGGCATCACGTACACGGCCAACCCGCAGAACGTCTTCCGGGCGTCTGTCGGCCGGTACGTGCAACCGCCGAACTCCGCGTTTGAGGAATACAGAGCCAACCCGCGCTTCGGCGCAGGCGATACGGTCTCAATTCTCAATCGCTTCTATGCGGCCGCTGGCCTGAACTTCCACGCGGTCCACAACATCCTGCCAGAGGACAGCACCAACTACGACTTCTCGTTCGAACACGACTTCGGCAATGGCTTGTCCGCCAAGATAACACCGTACTATCGCAACACGCGAAACCAGGTGTTGAACTTGCCGGTCGATCCAACGAACCCGACGTTCGTGACTGGCCTCAACGTCGGAACGGCGAGAATCAAAGGATCCGAGTTCTTGATCCGGGCAAACCGGCAACATGAAAACGGTCTTTCCGCGACGCTTTCCGCCACCTACACCGACTCCAAGCTCCGCTTCACGAAGAACGCGTCGGGCTTGTCGTTCATCGACATCATCAACGGCGTTAGCCCGTCGGGCGTCTGCATGGGTTCGGGCATCTGCGGCTACAACGCCGCACACGGCACGAACTTCCCACTGGAAGACGCGGCCGGCTACTACTCGCCGTCATTCACACAATCGCCGTTCTTCTTCAGCCCATCGTATGACGTGCGCTGGGTCGCCAGCCTCAACCTCGACGAACGAGTGAACGGCTTCGACATCACGCCGACCCTCGGTTATCAATCCGGCGCTCCGTACGGCGAGCCGCTGTTGTTCCCGGATACCACCGGGCCAAACAACATCGGTCCCGACCCGTATACGGGCAAGTTCGACGCCATTGGTTCGTTGAAAGGGCCATCGTCCTTGACGATGAACCTCGGCATCGCACACGACATCAGCAAGAACGTGAAAGGCTCGTTCCTCATCACGAATCTCTTCACGGCTATACACAATCAGGGCTACGCGTGGGAATATCCGACCAGCCAACAGATTCTCAGCTACTCCGACAACGCATTCTATGCGGGCGAGCCGTTCGGCGCGACACCGTATGCGGGTGCGAATTACTTCGCCTACGCACCGTCGGGTGCGAATCCGACACGACAGTTCATCTTCAGCCTCTCAGCGAAGATCTAAGCACAACAACCAAGGTAGAGAGCCGCCGGGCGACCGGCGGCTTTCTTCATTGTCATGGGGCAGGGCGGTTGATGCCGGCTGCGAAAAGGGTGTGGCCGTTTACGATTATAGGAGAACCTGAACCTGATGAATCCCAGACTGGGGATCGCCGCAGTCCTAGCATCCTGTGGCATCGCGCTCGTGGTCGCCGGGTGCAGCAAGAGCACCGGCACGAACCCGCTGCCGTCACCGACGCCGGTCACGAGCGCCGGACCTGACACCGTCTACGTCGACACCGTGAGCTCGGGCAGCGGCTCCGTGCGGGTCTACAAAGGTGGCTCAACCGACAACAGCATCGTCAACCCGGTGGCCACGCTCTCGACCAACGAGGGGAGCCAGCCGGACGTCGTCTACTCGCCTTTGTTCGACGTCTTGTGGGTGCCCGCAGCATACCCGCAGCAGTCGTTCACAGGGCCTCTGCCGACGCCGATCCGCGTGTGGACCTCAGCTTCGACCAGGACGAGCGCGGACAGCCCAATGTTGGTCCCCTACACCGACGGCGCGGGTGCCGCGGTCTATGACTCGGTGCACGACCTCCTGTATGTCGCGAATATCGACGGCCCGACGATCGATATCTACGCCAGCGCGCATCTCATGACGCCTGCGTCAACGCCGGCCGCGCGCATCACGCTGACGATCACCGACGGCAGCATCCTGAACCCGCGACCGATTGAGATGGCGCTCGATGACCGATCCGCCGGGGGCCGTTTGTTTGTCAGCGATGAGGGCGCAGTCGTCGCGGTGTTCAACGGCTTTGCAACCATCGCGGCCAACGCCGCCGCGAGCCACACGAACACAACCGTGCCTGCGAATCAGGAGATCAGCGGTCTTTTCCAGCCCGACGGTCTGGCCTATAGCGCGGGCAACGACATCCTGTATGTCGGTGAGCACAATTCCAGGCAGATCGACGTCGTGCATAGCGCGAGCACGTTCAACGGTCCCGTCGGCCACAGCCAGGTCATCAACAACTTCGCGGGCGGCGCGCCGACCGGCCTTGCCTACGACGGGGTACGCGATCTGCTGTTCGTGTATGAACCGGGCGTCGGCATCGACGTGATCCCGAATCCGGGCGTCGCAAGCGGCAACGTGAATGCCATCGCGAACAAGCGCACGTTCTTCGATTCGCTTGTGGCCCTCTCGGGATTTGGCATCGCGGTCGACACGACGCACTAAAGGGCGAAAACCGGTCTAGCTCAGGCCTAACTGCCGCGCGATCACCATGCGCTGCACTTCGTTCGTGCCCTCACCGATCTCATTGATCTTGCAATCGCGCCAGTAGCGCGACACCGGATACTCATCCATGAAGCCGTAGCCGCCGTGGATCTGCACGGCGGCATTCGCGCAGCGTCGCGACACCTCGCCCGAGAAGAGCTTTGCCATAGCGGAGGCGGTCGCAAAGTCACGCCCGTGGTCCTTGAGCCAGGCCGCTTTAAGCACCGCATTGCGCGCGAGCTCGATCTCCACCGCCATATCGACGAGCTGGAACTGCACCGCCTGGAATTTCACGATCGCTTGCCCGAATTGATGACGCTCTTTCGCATACTTCGCGGATGCTTCGTAACATGCTTGGGCCAAGCCGACGGACAGCGCGCCCACACTGATCCGTCCGCCGTCCAAGATGTCGAGAAACTGACGGAACCCCTCACCGCGGCGCCCCAGTAGATTTTCTTCCGGGACCTCGGCGTTCGCGAAATTCAGCTCGCGGGTGTCCGAGGCTCGCCAGCCCATCTTCTTGTACGGCGCCGCACGCGTGAACCCAAGCGTGTCTTGCGGCACGATGATGTTGCTGATCTCGCGCTTGCCGTTGCTTCCCGGCCCGGTCACTGCAGTGATGGTCACGCCGCCCGTGATCGGGGTGCCGCCGTTGGTGATGAAGCACTTCGTTCCGTTGACGATCCAGTTACCGTCGCGCAGCTCGGCCGTCGTGCGCGTGGCACC
>JALYZS010000213.1 GCA_030948745.1 Vulcanimicrobiota bacterium
ACGGCAGCGAGCATGTGAACGTCGTGTGCGACATGACCTGTCCGCTCGCGCTCGCGACGTTCAAGTACGATGATGAAGGCACGCCCGCAAAGTCGGTGTACCACATCCGCGACGGCGTGCTCGTCGGCTACCTGGCGGGGCGCGATACCGCGCAGGTCGCCGGCACCGAACTCGGCGGCTGCGTGCGGGCCGAGTATTGGGCCCGGCTGCCGATGATCCGCATCGGCAACGTCAATCTCGAGCCGGGTTCTGTGCCCGCCGAGAACCTTTTCGACGACGTCCGCAACGGCGTCTATATGGAGAGCAACCGGTCGTGGTCGATCGACGACAAGCGGCTCAACTTCCAGTTCGGCTGTCAGATCGCGTACGAGATCAAGGACGGCAAGAAAGGTCGCATGCTCAAAAATCCGACTTACGCCGGCATGACGCCGACGTTCTGGCGATCGTGCGACGCGATCGGCGACGCCGCCTCGTGGGTGGCGTGGGGCACGCCCAACTGTGGCAAAGGCGAACCGCTGCAGACCGCGCGCTCGTGCCAGGGCGCCGCCCCGACGCGCTTCCGCAACGTGCAAGTCGGCGTGGGCTATGAGCAGTAACGGCATGCCCGACCGCGCCACGCTCGAAAGCATGCTCGCACAAGCATTGCGCCTGTCGAAGGCCGATGAGACCGAAGCGCTCATCTCGGCGCGCGACGAATCCCTGACCCGCTACACGCACAACTTCATCCATGAAAGCGTTTCCCAGCGCGACGCGCAGCTCAACGTGCGCGCGGTCAATGGCAAACGCGCGGGCGTCGCTTCGACGAATACCCTGGACCAAGACGGCATCAGAGCGGTCGTGCAGCGCGCCTACGACATCGCCCAGCTCTCGACCGAGGACAAAGACTTCGCCGGACTGCCCGCCGCGGACGACCCGGCGGGCGACGTTCCCAACGCTTTTGATCCCGACACCGCGGCGGCGCCGGCCGAAGCGCGCGCGGCTGCGGTGAGCGAGATCGCCAAGGTCATGCGCCTGAACAATCTGTACGGCGCCGGCTATGTGTCGACCGAGCATGCCGCGATCGCCATCGCGAACAGCAAAGGCGTGAAGCGGTTCTTCGAGTGGAGCGACGCCGCTATCAACATCAAGGCGATCGGCTCCAACGCAAGCGGTTATGCCGAGGGCTTTTCGCGTTCGTTCGGCGAGCTCGATCCGTCCGTGCTCGCGACGCGCGCCGCGAAGAAAGCGGTCGATGGCAAAAACCCGGTCGCGCTTGATCCCGGGAAGTACACCGTGGTGCTCGAGCCGCCCGCGTTCCGGGAATTCCTCGGTTACCTTTCGTGGATCGGCTTCGGCGCGCAGCCCTTCGAGCAGGGTGCGTCGTTCATGTCGGGCCGCATAGGGCAACAGATCGTCGGGACGAACATCACCATCCGCGATGACTTCGCCCATCCCCTGGGTGACGGCATCCCGTTCGATTTCGAAGGCGTGCCGCGCCAGAAAGTGGGCTTGATCGAGAATGGCATCGCGCGCAATGTCGTGTATGACTCGTACTATGCGGCCAAACTCGCGCAGCCCAATACCGGCCACGCGTTGCCCGCCCCCAACACCGACGGGCCGATGCCGCTCAACATCGTCGTCGATCCCGGCAGCCGCGACCAAGACGACCTCATCAAAGACATCAAACATGGCGTGCTCGTCTCGCGCACCTGGTACATCCGCCTGGTGGACCAGAAGAAGACGATCATCACCGGCATGACTCGCGACGGGCTGTTCCTCATCGAGCGCGGGCGCGTGACGCGCGGCCTGAAGAACATGCGTTTCAACGAATCGATCATCGACGCTCTCGGACGATGCGAGGTTGCGGCTATGCCGGTGCGGTCCGAGAATCACGTGCTCCCGGCGGTCAGGATTGATGATTTCCATTTCAGCAGCGGCACGGAATTCTAGAAGCATCGCGCTTGCGCTCGCCGCGGCGTTCACCGTCGCTGCGGCTGCCTGCGGCGGCGGGGGCGGCACGAGCACGCCGCCACCCGGCCGGGTCGGCAATAGCGCGTCAGCCCGGCCTTGTAAACTCGGGCTCTCACTCGCGTCGAGCGGAGCGGCGCTCGAAACGATCTGGCGTCCCCAGCCGCCGCCTTCGCCCGCTCCGCCTTCGCCGCAGCCGACCCAGACGATCGCCTCGAGCATTCAGCTCACGACATCCATCGTCTCGAACAGCGCGCGGTTCAACGCGCAGACAGGTCTCACGCAGTTGCATAGCATCGAGCAGGACGCTACCGCGCTGCAGACCGTCGGCATCGCGACCGACACCTTCGTGAGCTGCCCGGCGAGCGGCGCCGGCGAATATCGCTCCGCCGGATGGACCTCGACCGATAGCAACGGCGTCTCGCTGAGCGTGAACTTCGCCGCCGGCAACGGCGTGTTGGACATACTGCCCGAGACCGCGGGCGCGAGCTGGAGCAACAACGCGGCCCAGGTCCAGAGCGAAGTCGATCCCAGCGGGCAGACGCAGACAAAGGTGATCAATGCGGACGGTTCCTACGTCGAGACGAGCGATTTCCCCGACGGCACGCAGACCGTCGCAACCGAGCGCAGCGACGGCACGGCCACCTATTCGATTCCTTTGGGCGGTCCAAACGCTGGCCCGCCGGATATCATCAACGTGGGAACGCCGCGGCCGGCACCGACCGGCGCCCCCGTTATCCCGATCGTCATCACGGTGCCGAGCTCCACTCCCCAGGTGCTGGCGGTGCCGGATTGGTATCCGCCAGGCCCGCTGACGCTCGCCGCCGAGACCGATCAGGACCTGGGGCCGGCTCCGCTGCCGGCTGCCTGCAACGTGCCTGCGGCCGTGGCGACGAGCGGCAACAAGCTGGTGCGCACGAACACCCGGTTCGACACGATCTTCGGTGAGATCGAACGCGACGTCGACACGGTGTACACGGTCGTAGGTATCGGCGTCGTATGTACGCAGCTCGCCGACCAGCTGACCGCGTACTACGACTACACCTCGCAAGGATCGCTCTTTTCCGCCGTGCCGCAGCAGATCACGAGCTTGGTCCAGACCGTCGGCGTGCAGAACGTGAGCGGTCAGAGCTCCGTCGCCCAGAAAAAGTTGGTGGCGGTCGCAGGCCTGACCGCGCGCATCGATCTCGCACGCGCGCGCTTCCTGCGCCTCGTACGCTCGCGGCACGCAGCGCAGCTGCGGGGCTTGCAACGGCGCGCATCACGCGGGCTGGGCCGGACATGAGACGAGTGCGGTTCGCCCGGCTCGCGATCCGCGCGCTGCAATGGTTGAGCATCATGCTCATCTGCATGGCTGCGGCGGGCCGCGCGTCGCGTGCCGACGATTTCTCCTATGATGCGGATGCAGTCGCGGGGGCGCGCTATATCGGGCGCGCGGATCTCGGCGTCATGAGCGTGGACGTCGCGCTGCGCATGCGCAACCCGCAGGGCCTGCAGCGCTTCGCGCACGCGACCACCGATCCGTCGTCTCCCATGTACCGGCGTTTCCTGTCACCGCAGCGCATCGGCGACATCTTCGGCGCGGCTCGCGCAGACCAGGATGCGGTGCGGTTGTATTTCAGCGCATCCGGCTTGGCGGTGCAGAGCTGGCCGCAACGCGAAGTCGTGCGCGTCGTCGGATCGCAGCCGAACGTAGAGCACGCGTTCGGGACGCGCTTCGGCCTTTTCTTGAAAAACGGCCGCGTGTTCTACGCGCCGCTCGTGAAGCCGACGTTGCCGCTTGGGCCCTCGGTCGCCGGCGTCAGCCGACTGGTCACATATCATCACGAGCGCAGGCGGCTGCGCGTCGTCGCGGGCCCGTTGCCGCTGCTCGGCGGCATCGCAAATTCGCAGCTGGCAGGCTATGCGCCAGAGCAGATCGCTTCCGCGTTCGACTTCACTGGTGCGTACAACGTGGGCTTGAGCGGCCGCAATATCAAGATCGGGATCATGGGCAGTGGGCCGATCGAAGATGCTGACGCGACCGTGTTCCGGCTGCTTTACGGCATCCCGGGCCAAGGCAAGGTGAGACTTGTTCCCGTCACGACCGTCGCGCCCGGCTTCAGCAATGGGCTTGCCACGCCGCCGCCCATAACCCCGCCTTGCACGGGAACGCTGCCCACGTGCAATCCGGAAGACGGCGAGGCACAACTCGACACCGAGCTGGCCGCGGCGCTTGCGCCGGACGCTGACGTGCTGTTCTACTTGGCATATAATCCGAATGAATGCCGCAGGCCGGGAACGTGCGATCACCAGCCGCCGACGCCTGCGATCGGCGTCGATCTCATCGACGACGAGTTGCAACAGGCCATCGCCGACGACACGGTGGATGTCATCTCGATCAGCGCCGGCGCGGGTGAGCTGGACTCTGTCGGCGGACCATTTCAAGCCGACGGCACAGGACTGCAGCCGACCGAGTTCGCCACGCTTGCGGCCGAGGGTATCAGCGTATTCGCAGCCGCTGGTGACAGCGGCGCCCAAGGCTGCCGTCCTGATGGCGTTGCGGCGCATGCGGACGTTCTATGCGCTGTGTACCCGGCGACGGATGTCAATGTGACCGCGGTCGGAGGAACGACAACGCCGATCGGCTCCGACGGGCGGCTCACCGGGCCGCTGACCGCATGGGGATTGCAGACCGCGTTGAACGGCGGGTCCGGGGCGACCGGAGGCGGCCTTTCTGCCTTCTTCAAGCGGCCCAGCTACCAAGATCCGGTCGCAAGCATCGTCGGCCCGCAGCGTGGCGTTCCGGATATCGCCGCCAACGGCGACGTCGCGACCGGCGTGGCGGTCTTGTTGTATGCGGATCCGAAATTCAGCGCCAACCCTGGGCCGCTGTTGCTCGCTGTCGGCGGCACGAGCGCCTCTGCGCCGCAGATGGCAGCGCTGTGGGCGCTCGTCCTGCAAGCTTGCCACGAGACCCCGCGCTGCGGTTTTGGACCAGCCGCGCATCCGTATCGTCTAGGCAATGCCAACCCATTGTTCTACACGATCCTCACCCGGCCGGCGTTGTATCGGCGGTCCATCGCCGACATCGTGTATGGGAACAACGCATCGGTCAATAGCGCGAACCATAGCGTCCTCGACGCTGGATACGTCGCGGCTCCCGGCTACGATCTCACAAGCGGGGTCGGCGCGCCGTTCGCGCGCAACTTGATAAAGGTCATCACTGGACGCTGAGGTCTACGGCGAGGGTGCAGGCGTCGGCGTGAGCGCTTTGTGCTGTTCGCCGGGCAGCATCGGACGCATCACCGGCGCGCGCGCTGCGTTGTTAAGGTGCAGGGCTGCCGCGATCGCGTTGCTATCCTCGAACAAGCGCTGACCGGCGGCATTCGTCGGGCAGCTGAGATCAGGCGAGCGGCTGTGGTTCCAGTAGAGAAAAACAGACGTTCCGAACGACACGCTCTTCATGCACCGTGCATATGGCAGCGCGTGCAACGGCGCGGCTGATCGCAAGTCGACAAAGAATCTTTGCGTCAGCGTTGGGGCTATGTCCGCGCGTGCGCGCTGATCGGCAGCGGCGTACTCGGCGCTGCCGTCGGGGCGCAGGACGATGCGGTAGCCACGAAAGTTCGTCGAACCAGAATTGAGGATGACGGCCGAACCTTTGATAACGGGCAGGTAGGGCACGCCCTTTTCCACGGTCGTGATCGACGCACGTGCCAACGCCGGCGACAGCACAAGGAACGCAGCGAGCAGCACGGTCTTCACGCTTTGGCAACGCAGGCGGCGCTTGTCGAGTTCCCTAACCAAGCTCATGATGTCGCGCTCCGTTCCGCCACAACGGCACCGCTTGGCGATGGGACTGCCGACCGCGTTTATCGTCGCCGGCGCTTGTGCCTGTCTAGCGGCGGTTTCCGCACCGAGCGGGCCGCCTACTGCGCAGGTCCAGCTCAACGCCGCGCGCGCCCAGCTGGTCGCGAATTTCGCCGCCGTACAGCAGCGTTGTGGCTGCGCCGGCGACCTGCAGGCCCGCTTGGATTCGGAGCTTGCACGCACGAGCGCCCCAGGCGGCAGCGCAGACGAGGCGCAGCTGCTCGCCGACTTGGAGGCAAGCCTCATCGGGCAGGTGACGAGCGGCCTGACGCGTGAGCTCGCACCCATCCGCGGCGCGGGTGCCACCTTGCTGCACGCAAGCTTCGACCACAGTCTGCAACCACTGAGCGTCTTCGTCCCGCCGGGCTACGAGCGCGCGAAGAGCGTACCGCTCATCGTGTTGCTGCACGCTTCCGACGAGTCGGAGAACGAGTTGCTCGCCAGCAGCAGGCTGCGCGATCTGGCTGGGCGCACCGGCGCGCTGTTGGCGGTGCCGTGGGCGCGTGGTGACAGCACACGCGAGGCGGCGGTGGCGAGTGACGTGTATGACGCGCTCGAGGCGGCCGAGAAATCTTTTGCGATCGACCGCCGGCGCGTGTATCTCGCGGGTGTCTCCGAGGGCGGCATCGCGATGTTCCGCATCGGTCCGCAACACGCCGAACGCTGGACCGCATTCTTGAGCATCGCGGGCGCGCTCACCAAAGACGACATGCAGGACGTCGCGCGCGCCATGCGCGGTAAGCAGATATTCCTCGTCGCGGGCGGCGCGGATACTTTTGTGAAGCCCGCCTACGTGCGCGCAGCTGCGACATGGCTCGCCAACAACGGCGTTGAGACGCACTACTATGAGGAGCCGGCCGGAGAGCGGACGCTGCGCAGCCTCGGCGACAGCGTGGAGCGCGCCTGGCAAGACATGCTCTCGGGCATCCGGGTCACGCAGACCGCACCAGAGCTTGACATACCGTCGCCCCAACCTGCGACCTCAAGAAAGAATTAGTCTCTAAGCTTCATCCGGCGCACAAAGAGCGATGGCGGGGGCTGCCGAAGGCCGCACATCGGGGTTTTGCCCGGCCGCAGCCATGTGCCC
>JALYZS010000229.1 GCA_030948745.1 Vulcanimicrobiota bacterium
CCGCCGCGCTATCGCAAGAAGCGCCCAGACCCGGCGCAGACGCCACCCGCAGACGGCAGCGTCGGCGTCTTGATGGAGGAACCCTCGGAAGATGCCGGCGACGATTCCGACGAGCGACTCCCCGGGAACCCGTAACTACAACCAGGCGCTGCGGCGCACGGGTGACGCGCGTCTGCGCGCGTTGCGCATCCCGATGCTCTCCAACGCCGTGCTCGTGATCCTCAAGCTCGGCGTGTGGTTCGTGTCCGGTTCGGTCAGCGTGCTCTCGGAGGCGCTGCATTCCGCGGTTGATCTCATCGTGACGACGTTGCAGTTGGTGGGCGTCAGGCTTGCGACTCGGCCTGCAGACGAAGATCACGCCTATGGTCACGGCAAGTATGAAAATTTGGGAGCGGCCTTTGAGGCTCTTCTCATCTTGGGCACCGCGGGGGTTGTGGTGGTCCAAGCGATTCACCGGCTGGCCTTCCCGCAAGAACCCGCGCACTTGAGTTTCGGCCTGGCTGCCATGCTGCTGTCCGCTGGGGTGAACGTCTTCGTCTCGCAGCGCTTAGAGCGCGTCTCGCGCGCAGAGCAGTCGCCAGCGCTGCATGCCGAAGCGACACAACTGCGGGCCGATGTTTGGACCGCCCTAGGCGTCGCAGCGTCTTTGTTGTTGATCCATGTCAGTCACGTGACGCTCATCGACCCCATCGTGTCGCTCATCATCGCGGGCTTGATCGTGAAATCAGCCTACGACGTGAGCGCGCGTGCTTTCGTCGACTTGACGGATGGCAGATTACCGCCGGAGCAGGAAGCCCAGATCCGCCAGATCATCGAGCGCCACAACGACGTGTTCGTGGGGTACCATAAGCTGCGCACCCGCCGGTCGGGTGGCGGCGAGTTCATCGATTTCCACTTGCAGATGGCTGGCGACATGCCGCTCCGTCAGGCACATGACCGGTCGGACATCATCGTGCTGGATATAAAGGAGGCGCTACCGCGCGCTCACGTGTTGATTCATCTCGAGCCCGATATCTAGCGTAAAGCATCGAGGGGGCTAAGCCACAGCACCGGCCGCATCGGCAGCTGCGTCATATGCCCCAATCGCCCGCGCGAACTCACGGCCGTGCACCGCGTTGTAGAAACCATTGTGTGTTTCCACGACGCCACGATCCGCCCACTGATCGTACGTCTTGGCATTCACCGGTAAGTGGACGGTTGGCCCAATGGCGTCCGCGTAGGAGGCGTGGAAGGGTCCAAAATCCGCCGATTCTTTGTGAGCGATCACCAGCCGTTGTACCGTGGCCGCCGCCGAATTCGCAGCATCACGAACGTTGTCGGGCAGTCGATCGTCGGAAGCCACCGCCTGGTAGGCTGCGATGGCCGGCCTGTCGGCATGCCACGGCAGGTCACCGGAATGGTCGAACCGCACCATGCCCCGTACGGAGCGCAGATCAGCCCTCACGTCTTGTAGCAGGGCCGTGCCGCCATCGCCGCGCGACAGCTGCCTGACGCTGGCGTTGAAGTCACCGACCGCAGAGCGGACATCGTCGATCTTCGCTTCATCCAAATCGAGGACGTCGAATGCAGCGGCTGGATGCCACGACTCCGCCCGTTCGCCATAGCGCGCACGCATCGTGACGTCAACTGCGTGTTGTGCCCAATGCGGGCCGCCCTGCGTCAAGCTGTCGGCGAACTGCGCAGACGGCACGCCGGGGGCGATCATGGTCTCAGGTGAGGCCGCCAAATAGTGGACGCCGCTGTGCGAGAGCGCATCCGCAAAACCCAGCGTCGCCATGAGGCACTGGTTCGCGAGAACGCCGGTCACTGCGCAGTCGGCAGCCGGAAACTTCTTGTGGAATTGGGCTCGGCCGTCGCTGATCGCACCCGCGATATCCTGCATCGACATAAAACCACCGCTGCGATCGGCCTGCAGGCCTCCACCATCGCCGCCGCCGTGGTCGACGAGATCGATCCAGACGTCGGCATGTGCGAAGGACGGATCGTTGACCCGCGTCTCAAGCGTCTGCTCGACGAACGACGCGAGCGAACGCCGGTCCGACATATCTGCGGGAGCGGTGATGCGGGTGATATGTTGGCTGCCGTTGCTGATGACCGACCATTCGCTGCGTAGTTCACCTCGCAGAAACGGTGCGCGCCGCACCCGGGTCGTGTCCTCCGCTACCACTTTGAGCGCCGAATTGTGGGCCGTCGAGCGGACAAAGTCGGTGACGTTGCGCTCCTGCATGGCATCGAGGTTGTTATCGCCGTCGCGATAGACGCCGAAGATCACATTGTGCGGCTCAGCCGGCTGGCCGATGCTGTTTGTCTCCACGCTTGGTCCTCCGCGGTGCGAGCTTGCGGGGCTATCACGCTGGCGGGCAGCCGGTCAAGCGAGCCGGAGATGACCGGTCGCACTAAGAACGTCAGGCGCGTCCGTCAAGCACGGCGCGAACTGCCGCGCCGCGAACCGGAAAGGAGTCCCTGTGGACGTCGCGCCGCTGCTGCCGTTCATCCGCTCGATACCGGATTTTCCGAAGCCCGGTATCCTGTTCCGCGACATCACGCCGCTGCTCAAGGATCGCGGTGCGTTCAAGCTCGCCATCGACCTCATGATGAGCCCCTACAAGGGGGAGCGCATCGACTACGTCGTCGCCATCGAAGCGCGCGGCTACCTGCTGGGAGCGCCCATGGCGTACGAGCTGCACGCCGGGCTGATCCCGGTGCGTAAGCCCGGCAAGCTGCCGTACGAGAAGATCAGCACCGATTATGCGCTTGAGTATGGCACGAATTCACTTGAGATCCACAACGACGCCGTCAGCGCCGGGCAGCGCGTACTGATCGTTGACGATCTGCTTGCCACCGGGGGCACTGCGGCTGCGACGAAGACATTGCTTGAGCGCCTCGGCGCGACGATCGTGGGCTGCGTGTTTTTGGTCGAACTTCGCGCGCTTGAGGGTCGTAAAAGACTCGAAGGCGCGCCTGTGACCACGTTCATAGAGTACTAGAACCGCGCACGGGCGGAACCGAGAATCCGTCGACAACGCGACCGCCCGGCGGGAACGCGTGCCGCCTCGGTCGTAAAAGCCTTGCAATAGATACAATGCCAAGCTTCAGCGAAGTCGTCGACAAGGTCAAGCGCTACCAACCGGCGGTCGATGCCGCCTGGCTGGAGAGCGTGTTCGATTTCGCCGAGCATGCGCACGACGGGCAGACCCGCGCCAGCGGCGACAGCTTCATCTCCCACCCGCTCGCCGTGGCCTCCATCCTCGCCGATTTCGAGATGGACTCGGCAAGCATCGCGGCCAGCCTGCTGCACGATGTCGTCGAAGATACGACGGTGCCGATCGAGGAGATCGAGCGTCGCTTTGGCACTGAGATAGCCTCGCTCGTCGATGCCCTCACCAAGCTGACGAAGATCCCGTACCAAAGCAAGGAAGACGTGCAGGTCGAGAACCTGCGCAAGATGTTCTTGGCCATGGCCAAAGACATCCGCGTCATCATCATCAAGCTCGCCGATCGGCTGCACAACATGCGCACGCTGCACAGCCTGCCAGCGAGCAAGCAGAAAGCGATCGCGCAGGAGACACTCGAGATCTATGCGCCGCTCGCCCACCGCTTGGGCATCTACCGGATGAAGTGGGACCTCGAAGATCTGAGCCTGCGCTACATGGAGCCGCAAGCGTATAAAGACATCACCGAAAAAGTCTCCAAGCGGCGCGCCGATCGCGAGCAGACCGTCACCACCATCATCAACGAAGTGCAATCCCGCTTCGCTGCGGCCGGCATCCGCGCCGATATCTCAGGCCGGCCTAAACATTTCTATTCCATCTACCAGAAGCTGCAACACGGCAAGGAGTTTTCGGAGATCTACGACCTCAGCGCGATCCGCGTGATCGTGGATTCGGTGAAAGACTCCTACGGCGCGGTCGGCATCATCCATAGCCTGTGGACGCCGCTGCCCGGCCGGTTCAAAGACTATATCGCGATGCCCAAGACCAACGGCTACCAGTCGTTGCACACGACCGTCATCGGCCCGGGCGGCGACCCGATAGAGATCCAGATCCGCACGCTCGAGATGCATCGCACGAGCGAGTACGGCATCGCCGCCCATTGGCGCTACAAAGAAGGCGGCGCGAGTGACGACTTCGATCAAAAACTCGCCTGGCTGCGCTCGTTGCTCGAGTGGCAAGAGGATATGCGCGACAGCCGCGAGTTCATGGAGAACCTCAAGCTCGACCTCTTCAATAACCAAGTCTTCGTCTTCACGCCGAAGGGCGACGTCATGGGTTTCCCCGCCGGTTCGACGCCGATCGACTTCGCCTACCACATCCACACCTCGATCGGACATCATTGCATCGGCGCGAAGATCAACGGCAAGATCGTACCGCTCGATTATCCGCTCAAAAACGGCGATATCTGCGAGGCGCTCGTCAACAAGAGCAGCCCGGGGCCGTCGTTGGACTGGCTCACGATCTGCAAGACCTCGAGCGCCAAGCACAAGATCAAGCAGTGGTTCCGCAAGAATCGCCGCGAGGAGAATGTGGCCGCCGGACGCGAGGCGTTGGAGCGCGAGATCGCGCGCAACCAGCTGACGCAGCTGGCCTCGGCGCCGGTCCTGCTGAAGATCGCGTCGCGCATGAATTGTTCTTCATTAGATGATCTGTACGCCGGCATCGGCTTCGGCGACATCTCGGTTGTGTCCATCATCGGCCGGCTGCGCGAGGAGGCAAAACGGCAGAATGTCGTTGCCTTGCCGCTTGAGCGTCAAACGCCGTCGGTCCGCAAGATACCGCAACGCGCCACGTCGGGCGTCCGGGTGCGCGGCGCCGACAACATGCCCGCGCGTTTTGCTCGCTGCTGCGCGCCCGTGCCGGGTGATGCCATCGTCGGATTCATCTCGCAAGGCAAAGGCATATCGGTGCACCGGGTGAGTTGCCCCAACATCGCCTCGATGAGCGCGCAACCGGAGCGGCTCATCGACGTCAGCTGGGATACGGCGCCGACGGACCAGCATGTCGTCGACGTTGAGATCGAGGCGCTCGACCGGCCCGGCTTGCTGCAAGACATCATGAGCGTGCTGTCGGAGCAGAAGACCAATGCCACGTCGGTCACCGCTCGCGTCAAGCGCGACCGCACCGCCACCATCGCCTGCAGTCTGCAGATAACGGACCTCAAGCACTTGAGCGCGATTCTGGCAAAGATCAACGG
>JALYZS010000255.1 GCA_030948745.1 Vulcanimicrobiota bacterium
GCCAAGGGTTGTGGCATACGGAGGAGTTCGGTCGCTTGTCAGCCCGCCCTCTGCGCCTAAGCTGTGATGAGCAGCTCGCACTGGTCGCTGCCGCGCAGCATACAGCTGGGCTCCTCGACGACGGGCGTGACGCCGTAGCTGCGGCCGATGCCGGCGATCAAACCGCGCGCGAAGTGGCACAGCTTGCGGCGCGAAGCATAGACGATGCGCACGCTGCCATCCGCCAGTCGCGAGCTGCGCAGGACGGGCGGCGTGGCATCTCGCGTCTGTGTCCGCACGGCGCGATGGATGATGCTTTCCGTGTTCTCGATGACGTCGAGCGCCGACCACCCAGGCGAGATAAGCTCGTGGTGGCTAGCGAGCAGACTGGGCGCCATGTAGGACCCGAAATCCTCGAGCAGCTCTGCGGCGGGTTTCGCCGTGACAGCTGCGGCGCCGTCGATGAACGCGAAGAAATCGTCGTCTGACGACGCCATCAAGCACACAAATCCGATCGGGTTTTTAGCCAGGGCGAGAACCTCGAGCAGGGCCATGTCCCCATGCCGCTCGCGCAGCCAGTCGTAAAGATCATGGGTGAGGACGCCGTGCATGGGATGCGGCGCGACCTTAGGCCGGGACGTCCTTGGTCTGGCCGGTGGGGATGAGAACCGGAGTTTGGCCGGCATCTATCACTTCTTTGTTGATGATGCACTTCTTGATGTTGCTGAGCGACGGCAGATCGTACATGACGTCGAGCATCACCTCTTCCAGGATCGACCGCAGGCCGCGTGCGCCCGTCTTGCGTGACTGCGCGCGGTGCGCGATGGAGACGAGCGCTTCTTTCGTGAAGCTGAGCTCGATGCCGTCCATCGCGAAGATCTTCTGGTATTGGCGCACGAGCGCATTGCGCGGCTCCGTGAGGATGCGCCGCAACGCGAGTTCGTCGAGCGGGTCGAGCGTGACCATGATGGGCAGGCGGCCGATGAACTCGGGGATCAATCCGAAGCGCAGCAGATCTTCGGGCAGTAGCGCCTGCAACAGCCGGCTGGTCTTCTTCTCGCTCTTGGTCTCGGGGACGGCGCGGAAACCAAGGCTTTGATTGGAGACCCGTCCATCGATGATCTTCTCCAGACCGTCGAAGGCGCCGCCGCAGATGAACAAGACGTTGGTCGTGTCGATCTGGATGAACTCCTGATGCGGGTGCTTGCGGCCGCCTTGGGGCGGCACGTTGGCGGTCGTGCCTTCTAAGATCTTGAGCAGCGCTTGCTGTACGCCTTCGCCCGAAACGTCGCGGGTGATCGAGGGATTCTCGCTTTTGCGCGCGATCTTGTCGATCTCGTCGATGTAGACGATGCCCTTCTCAGCGCGCTTGACTTCATAGTCGGCGGCCTGGATGAGCTTGAGCAAGATGTTCTCGACGTCTTCGCCCACGTAGCCCGCTTCGGTGAGGGAGGTCGCGTCAGCCATTGCGAGCGGCACGTCGAGGATCTTGGCCAGCGTCTGCGCGAGGTAGGTCTTGCCGGAGCCGGTCGGTCCGATGAGCAGGATGTTGCTCTTGTGCAGCTCGACCTCGTCGCCGCCGCTCGAGCTCGTCACTGAGTTGATCCGTTTATAGTGGTTGTAGACCGCGACCGCGAGGCTTTTCTTGGCGCGTTCCTGCCCGATGACGTACTGGTTGAGGATGTGGTTGATCTCTTTCGGCTTGGGGATGTTGCGCAGCCGAAGATTCTCGTCGACGTTCTTGTAGAGCTCTTCCTCGATGATCTCGTTGCAGAGCTCAATGCACTCGTCGCAGATATAGACGCCGGGGCCGGCGATCAGCTTGCGCACCTGCTCCTGCGATTTACCGCAGAAGCTGCACTTCAATTGGCCTTTTTCATCCCCGAATCTGAACACGGTGCTTGCTGCTTCTTTCGATAGGCTGCGGTCTATGTCGCCGCAGGCTTCGGAGCGTTGGCGTCGCGCGATGTTCGGCTGATCACGGAGTCCACCAGTCCGTACTCAACCGCTTCGGGTGCCGTCAGATAATAGTCGCGTTCCATGTCCCTCTCGATGCGTTCCGGCGTCTGGCCAGTGGTCTCGACGTAGATGTTCGTCAGGAGACGGCGCGTGTTGATGAGATCGCGAGCGTAGATCTCTAGGTCTGTGGCCTGGCCGCCGATCTGCGAGATCCAAGGCTGGTGGATGAGTATTTTCGAGTACGTGAGCGCGAAGCGCTTTCCCTTGGCGCCGCCGGTCAGCAACAGCGACGCAGCGCTCGCCGCGAGGCCGGCGCAAAAAGTTGCGATGTCGGGTTTGACGAGCTGCATAGTATCGTATATGGCAAGACCGGCCGTGACGCTGCCGCCCGGGCTATTGATGTACATCTCTATATCTTTATCGGCATCTTCCTTTTCCAGGAACAGAAGCTGCGCGATGACGAGGTTGGCCAGGTTGTCGTCGATCCCACCGCCCACGAAGACTATGCGTTCCTTCAAAAGGCGCGAAAATATATCGTAGGCCCGCTCGCCCCGTGCCGTTTGTTCGACCACCATTGGTACCAAATGTCCCATTCCTATACCCTACGTTTCTTCAGCTTCCGTTGTGCCGGCGTCCGCTTCGGGTTTCATCTCGCTAACTTCGGCATGTTCGAGCAAGAAATCCAGTGTCTTGCCTTTGCGGACGGTATCGATGATCGGACCAAAGCCGGTGCTTTTGCGGAGCAACTCGATCATCTGCTCGCGGTTTTGGCCGTACGAGGAGGCTAAACTGTCCAGCTCGCGCTCGACATCGGCGGTTGTGACCTCGATGTTCTCGCGTTTGGCGATCTCCTCCAACAACAAGGCGGTCTTGATGCGCCGCTCGGCCTCGGGCCTATACTCGGTCTGGAGCCCGGCGTCGTCAACGCCCTTCGCGCTCAGGTATTCCCCCCACGGCCGTCCGATGCGCTGCATGTAGCTCTTCGCATCGTTGATGAGATTTTCGATCTCGCGCGTCACGAGCACCTCGGGCAGGGGAAAATCGTTTTTGGCGAGCAGCGCGTCGAGCATCTGCTTCTGCATGGCCTCGCGACTGCGCGACTGCGCGACGGCTTCGAGGCGGCGGCGCACATCGGCGCGCAGCTCGTCGATGGACGCATGGTCGGAGATCTGGCGCACGAAGTCCGCGTTCAGGTCGGGCAAAACAGCGCGCTTGACCTCGTGGATGCTGACATCGAAGACCGCTTCCTTGCCGGCGAGCTCCTGCGCGCGATAGCTCTCAGGGAACGTGATCGTCACTTCTCGCTTTTCGCCCGGGCGCGCACCCTCGAGCTGCTGGACAAAACCGGGGAGCAGTTTTTCTTCACTCACTTC
>JALYZS010000265.1 GCA_030948745.1 Vulcanimicrobiota bacterium
GATCGACCTCGTGCTGCCGCATCAGGGCGATGTCGGCGTGCTGATGCAAGCGGGCGTGCTGCAGTCGGCACTGGTCTCACGCGGCGAGTGGTGGCGGCTCATCACGAGCGGCTTTATCCACTTCGGCTTCCTGCACATCGTGTTCAACTCGTATGCATTGTGGCTGGGAGGCACGGTGGTCGAATACTTTTACGGGAGCCCACGCTATGCGTTGATCTATTCGCTGGCGCTGCTCGGCGGCAGCTTCGCGGCGTACTACACGACCTTGGGCTCGCCCGTGTCCACCGCAGGGGCATCCGGGGCGATCATGGGCGTGTTCGGTGCGATGTTCGTGCTGGGATTGAAGCTACCGCCCCTGCGGCAGATACTGATCCAGAACGCTGTCCTGCCGATCATCCTGACGTTGGCCAACGGCTTCATGAACCCGGGCATCTCGAATGCGGCGCACATCGGCGGCGCCATTACGGGCGCGCTCGTCGCCCTCGCCTTACGCCCGGCGCGCGCCGAGCAAGTCCTCAACGCCTACCGCGCGCCGGCGATCGGCTGAGAGCGGTCGCTCGTATAATCGCAAGCGTCTGGGTGGCGCAGGGATTCCAGCTCATCGTGCTTGCCCGCACGAAGCCTTTGGCGCGCAGCCTGGCCGCGAGATCATCGTCAGCCAGAACGGCCCCGAGTTGCGCCGCGAGCGCAGCGGCATCGCCACAGGGGAAGTACAGCGCCGCATCCGCGCCCGTCTCCGGCAAGCTGGCTGCGTCGGATGCTATGGCGGGCGCACCGTAGGCCATCGCCTCGAGGAGCGGGAGCCCGAATCCCTCGTACGACGAGGGCAGCACGAAGGCGGCTGCGTGGGCGTACAGTTGGGCCAACAGCCTGTCGTCCACCTCACCGGTCACAAGCATGTTCACGCCATGCTGCGGCTGGAAACGGAGCACCGGCGCAGCGCCCCGCTCGATGGCGCCCACCCGGCGTTGCGACGGCGCCGTCTTGCCGACGATCACCAATCCGAGTCGTGCCTGCAACCCGTTCGACAAATATGCGAAGGCGGCCAGAACTGTCGGCAGCTGCTTGCGTTCTTCGACCTCTCCGACGAACAACAGGTAGCGGTCGGCGCCGTCTAAACGCGGACGAACGGCCGCCGCCTCTTTTTCGGCGGCACTGGGCATGTCGACGCCAAGTGGCACCACCTCGATCGTGTCCGCATCAACGTGCAGGTGGCGAATGATCTCCGTCTTCGAAAACGCGGAATCGGTGATGATGCGATCGGCGCTGCCCGCGGTCGTTCGAAAGGGGGACTGTTGATGCTCGCGCCTGCGCCGGTCGTCCGCCGGCGCGGCGAAGGGCCAGACATCGTGCACGGTGGCGACCACGGGCAGCTGCGTGGTCCACTCCATGCCATTCCAGGGGTACCACACGACGTCGCAACCGCGGCGCGCTGCATCCTGCGGGCGGCGCACGACGACGTCCTCAATCCCGAGCGTGCGCGCAAGCGCCGTGCGCATGAAGCTCGTGAACAACGATGGCACCAATAACGAGATGCGCACATCTTCGCGCGCATACCAGCGTCGCAACAATGCCTTCGCGTAACGACCGATGCCGCGACGATCGGTAAGAATGTTCTTCGCGTCGACGCCGATGTGCAAGGCGGACAAGGGATGCGTAGAAGCCGGGCTAAACGGTGCGGCGGTGCTAATCGCGCTTCAACTCCTCGCGGCGCTTGTGCTGGTGGTGATCGCCAGCGACGCCTTCACCAATGCGGTAGAGTGGATCGGCGCCATCTTCGGTCTCACGCGCAGCGCCGTCGGCGCAGTCGTGGCGGCGATCGGTTCGTCGTTGCCGGAGACGATGGTCGCGGTCGTCGCGTTGCTGTATCTGCGCGACGCGCAGAGCCAGGCGATCGGGATCGGCGCCGTGCTCGGCGCGCCCTTCATGCTGAGCACCCTCGTGTTCTTCCTCATCGGGCTGACGGCGCTCATGCGCAAAGACGCACAGCGCGTGCACGCGCCGATGGCCGACACGCTGTTCGGCGCGGCGCTCTTCGTGCTGACCTTTGCGTTGGCCATCGGGGCGTCCTTTGCGCACAACCGGTTCGTGCACCTCATCGCCGCGGGCTTGGTGCTCGCATCGTATGGCGTGTACCTGACCTATCATCTGCGAGGCCAGGGAGTAGAGGCGGAAGAGACGCCCCCGCCGTTGCGCCTGAGTCCGCGGCGTGCCGTGCCGCGCAAGCGCACGATCGGACTGCAGCTCGTCCTCGCGCTCATCGTCACGATCGTCGCATCGCGCTGGTTCGTCGGTTCGGTCGCCCATGCCGCGGACGCGCTGGGGCTTTCACCCTTTTTGATCTCGCTCGTGCTTGCGCCGATCGCTACCGAGCTCCCGGACGCGAGCAACGTCGTGCTGTGGATGCGCCGGCGGCAAGACGAGCTGGCAGTGGGGAGTGTTATCGGCGCCCTGATGTTCCAGACGTCGATCGCGTGTGCCATCGGGATGCTGGCGACGCCCTGGCAGCTGGGTCTCTCGGGATACGTGCCGAGCGCGCTCGCGCTGTTGTCGGCGCTGGTGCTCATGGCCGCTATCGTGCTGCGACGGCGCATCGATTCCGTGTGGCTGCTCAGCGGAGGATTTCTCTACGCCGGGTATCTCGTCTACGCCATCGTGGCGCGGTCTAGCTCTTGACGAGCTGCGGCACGGTGTACGCGAGCACGAGAGAAATCGTGTTGACGGTGGCGTGCGCGATGATGTTCAGCCACAGATTGCGCGTCCGGTAATACAACAACGCGAGGCCTATACCGATAGCGAAAATCGCCAAGAAACTGTACTTCTCGAGATGCGCGAGGCCGAAGAACGCGGCGCTCAGCATGATGGCAAGCCAAGGCATCATGCGCTGCGCCAGTGCCGTGAAGACCAGCCCGCGGAAGAAGATCTCTTCTGCGAATGGGGCGGCGACGGCGACCGAGATGAAATCCAAAACAAAGTCGAGCGCGCCATGATGCTTGATGAGCGCCAACGCCTGCGGTTGGGGGTGCGACCCGAACAGGTGGGTCGTGACGGCGCCGACGAGAGAGCTGGCCAAGAATAGACCGGCCCCAGCCGAGAGCGCAATCAACAGCTGATCGCCGCGCGGACTCTGACCCAGACCGAGCGCAGTTTTTCTGGCATCCAGCATCAAGCGCGCGAGCAGGAAGGTCATGATGGCAAGGGTGGCTTCGGAAAGGACCGAGAGCACGAACAGGTTCTTGGCGTTGAGGAAGTCCACGGTGAAGCTCGGGTCACTGATCTGTCGTTTCAAGTCGGGCGATATGTTGCCGTAGCGCTGCAGGTCGGTGATGATCTCGGGGTGGTCACGAAAGAAGAGAAAAACGCCCAAGACGATCTGGACGAAAATGAAAGCGCAGATGCACAGGATCGCGATCACGAAGATCAGCCAGCCGTTCCAGCGCAGCGCGAACGGTCCGCCCGCGCTTTCTCCGTGATCCACTCGTGCCTCTTTCTTCGTCTAGCCGCGCCGAAACACGGCGCTCTCAAAACCGAGTCTCGCCAGGCCTGCACTCAAGCGCAGAAAATCCTCAAGTGACAGCCGCTCCGCGCGCACTAAAGGGTGAAGCTGTGCCTCTGCCAGCGCGGCCTCGACGGTTTTTCGCCTCTCGCCGCTTTCCCCTGGAATCTCGTCCAACAGGCTGTTGACGAGCGTTTTGCGGCGATGCGCAAACGATGCCCGCACGAGCGCCAGGAAGAGTCGCTCCACGACGGGATCCGCTTCGGGTCGCCGGTGCGGTGTGAGCGCGACCACCGTTGAGGCGACCTTGGGAGCGGGATAAAAGCCGGAGGCGCCTACGTCGAACACCTTCGCCAGCGTGCTGAAGTATGAGGCGAAGACCGTAAGGCTGCTGTAATCTGCGCTGCCCGGCGCCGCCAGCAGCCGCCGAGCATATTCGCGCTGCACCATGAGGACGGCGCGATCCCACAAGCATGCGGTCTCCAGAATTCTTTCCAAGAGCGGCGTCGTGATGTAATACGGGAGGTTCCCGACGACCGCTCGTGGCCTGGGCAGCGCCTCGAGCTCAGCCGCGTAGTCGAGGCTGAGCGCGTCAGCGCTCAGGATTCGAATCGCGTCGCCGCGGGGCGCAAAACGTTCCTGCAGCAAGGCCGTGAGATCGCGATCGATCTCCACCACGATGAGCCGCTGCGCAGTCCGGGCTAAAGCCGCGGTGAGCGTGCCTGTGCCGCCGCCGATCTCGATGACGCCGGCGGATGCGGGTAGGTCACGGGCGATACGGTCGGCGACTGCGGGGTCGGTGAGGAAATTCTGCCCGAAGCGTTTGCGTGGACGGAGATTGCGCTCATCGAGCAGCTGCTTAGGAGAGACGCGCCAGGCATCTGCTTCGTCGGGCATGGCGCGCGCTTCGACGCGCCGCGCACGAATCCTGAGAGCTGGTGTTGCTAGCGCAACATGACGTTATCGCCCGAGGACGTAGACCGTGACCGGCTGTCGACCGAATGTCAAGGCGGCTTGCAACGAGTCCATGCACAGATCGATGCGCTTACCGACAATCGCACCGCCCGTGTCGGCGGCGACTGCATTGCCGTACCCCGGGATGAAAAGGTGTGAACCAAGCGGTATAAGCCGCGGATCGACCGCGACGACACCGAAACGCGCGCGCATACCGTTCGCTGTGTATCCTGTGGGCGAGCTCTGTGCGGATCCCGCCGTGTACGCCGTCGCGATCATGTTGAACACTGCTGAGAGCTTGCGCAGCTTTGCAAGTGCCAGCACCTCAGCGACATCGCGTGGCGGACCGACGGCGATCTCAGCTGCGCGTGACCGCTGCAACAAGCGCTTGCCGACGGTCTGTTCGTCGACGACGATTCCATTCCAGGTGGTAACCCGCTTGGTGATGAGCGTGACGGCAGGCAGCCCTGCACG
>JALYZS010000018.1 GCA_030948745.1 Vulcanimicrobiota bacterium
ACTACGACTACGTCCGCGATCACGTGTACTTGCCGGCAGGCATGACGTCAACGGATTCTGCTCCTGAGAATCAGCAGGTCGACCGGCGTAGCGTTGGTTATACGCAAGGTCCCGGCGGCCACTGGCAGCGGAACACGGATACTTTGCCCTATCGCGGAACATCCGCCGGCGGTGGCTATTCGACCGTCTCCGATCTGTTGCGATTTGCCAACGCGCTGCAAAACCACAAGCTGCTCGACGCTGCGCACACCCAGCTGCTGACCACAGGCAAGGTCCGCATGGGCCCGCGTGGTCGTTACGCCTACGGTTTTGGCGACTTCATCGTGAATGGCACGCGTTGTTTCGGCCACAACGGCGGTGCGCCGGGGATGAACGGCGAGCTGTCGATCTGCCCGGATGCAGGCTACGTCGTCACGGTTCTGGCCAACATGGATCCGCCTGCGGCGAGCCGCATCGCCGACTTCATCACCAATCGGTTGCCCCTATTGGTCCTGCACTAGTTTCGTCGCGTCGTACGTCTTGCGATCGATCCGCGAATAGTAGGTGTCGAAGACTTTTTGCCACGTGTGTCCCTGGTCTTTGGATATCTCGTAGTGCTCCTGCACTCGTCCGTCGGGCAGCGGTATCCACGACTCGCGATGGAGTTCGACTGCTTTCCCATGCTCGTAGTCGGTGCCGACGTAGACAAGAGCGTCCTGCACGATATGGCCTTCCGACAGCTCGACGCCGCCTGTGTTGTCGAACCAAGCTTTTTGCCACAGGCTGCGAGACGTATCATAGGTGTTGTTGTTCGTGCCTTCGTAGGTTCGACCAGTCCAGTGCATGCGGATCGAACATCCCGCCAACACCGCGGTGACCTCAGCCTTGCCGCGCACTTCACCCCTGACATTACGGCCGATCCACGTTCCGATCATATAGTCGAAGCTGCGGAACTTGTCTCCCGTGCACCCGGGCGAGGCGGCGCCTGCGGGACCATTTGCTACCCCCACGACGGCGAGCATGAAGGCGATGAGTATGATCTGACGCATGCGACGCGCCTTCGTGCAGCCGGTTTGCCGGCCTTGGCGCTGGCATTGTCTTGGCAGCGAAGGGGGCTTCCGAGGCCTTTACCAGGCCGGCAAAAAAATGTCCGGTCCGGTCGTGCTGAAACGTCATAGGGTTGACATCCAATCAGGGCGTCAGACGGAGGATCAACCAATGAGCCAGTTTGTCTATTTGTACCGCGGCGGCCAAAGACCCGAGTCTCCCGAAGAGGGCGAAAAAGAGATGCAGCGATGGGTTACGTGGATGCAAGAGCTTGGCGCCCAGGGCCACCTCAAGGATCGCGGCCAACCGCTCGAGCGATCGGGGAAGGTTGTCAGCGGCCAGCAGAAGGTCATCACGGATGGCCCGTATGCCGAATCGAAGGATCTCGTGGGCGGCTATAGCTTGGTCGAAGCGAAAGACATCGCCCAGGCGACTGAGCTCTCGAAAGGCTGCCCGATCTTCGCAAGTGGTGGCGTGGTGGAAATCCGCCCTGTCATGGAGATGTGAATGGATCCGCGCGAGCATCTCTTCCGCCGCGAGGCGGGGCGCATGGTCGCGACGCTCACGCGCATCTTCGGCGTGCGCAACCTGGCGCTGGCAGAAGACGTCGTCCAAGACGCCTTCTGCCGGGCGCTTGAGGTGTGGCGTTTGCGCGGTATCCCCGACAACCCATCCGCCTGGCTGATGAAGACCGCCAAGAACCGCGCAATCGACATCCTGCGCCGAGAACGCACTGCCCGCACGTTCGCACCCGAGCTCGGCTGTCTCCACGAGAGCGAATGGACGCTGGTGCCGACGGTCGCAGAGTTCTTCAACGGCGAAGAGATCAACGACGACCAGCTGCGGATGATGTTCTCCTGTTGTCATCCCCGTTTGCCCGAGCAGGCGCAAGTCGCGCTCATTTTGCATCTATCGTGCGGCTTCAGCGTGGCTGAGATCGCCAACGCTTTTTTGAGCGGCAGAGCGGCGACCGAAAAGCGGATCACCCGAGCAAAGCATAGTTTTTCGGCATCGAAGGGTCTGTTCGATCTGCGGGATCGCGACGTGGCGACTAGGCTTTCGGCGGTGCTGCGCGCGCTCTACCTGCTCTTCAATGAGGGCTACCACGGCGCGTCAACGGAGGCGGTGGTGCGGCGCGAGCTCTGTCACGAGGCGATGCGGCTCGTTGCGGTGGTGCGCGGCCATCCAGTTGGCGCGACGCCGGCCACCTTCGCACTGAGCGCGCTTATGTGTTTCAATGCGGCGCGTCTGCCGGCGCGGCTGGATACAGAAGGCAACCTGACGTCGCTTTTCCATCAGGACCGGTCACGCTGGAATCGACGCCTCATAGCAGAAGGCCGTCGATTGCTGGATCTTTCCGCAACTGGACCAAACCTGAGTGAATACCATATCGAGGCAGCCATCGCAAGCGTCCACGCATGTGCGGCTGGCGTCGAGGATACGGATTGGAAACAGATCGTGTCGCTGTACGACAACCTCATGGCTCTTCGTCCGTCGCCCGTCATAGCGCTCAATCGCGCGATCGCTCTGGCTCAGCAATACGGTCCAGGCGCAGGACTCGAGGCTATCCGTTCTATTGAACGTCCTGAGAGGCTCGCCAAGTATCCATTTTATTGGGCTGCCCTGGGGGAACTGGAATTTCTCGCCGGCAGCCACGAAGAAGCATTGCGCGACTTTCGCAGCGCAGCATCGGTCGCGCGCAACGCCATGGAGCGCCGCTTTTTCGAGCGACGCGCGGAAGCGACGAGTGCCTGGTCAGGGTGAACACCTGGCGGCACGCTGGGATCAACTGCGAGCCTGGCTAGGCTTAACCAAATTATCTCGCCGTAGCGTGCACCAGTATCGTGACCGGAGGCACCCCAGTGGCCGGCCATATTTGCAGCTGTGAGTCGCCAGGCTGGGGCGTGAACATAAAGTCAGCCGTTCCACCAATAGTGACGGTTTCTACGGCAGGCTCCGCGGTACGGCGCCGGAACGCAAGCTCGGCTCCATCGACGGCAATGGGCTGCCAGTCAAGCACCTTATTCGCACTGCTGAGCGAGACGACGACGTTGGTCCAAAAGGTGGTCATGTTGATGATACGGAGCCGCTGCGCAACGCCGGCCTGAACAATGAGCGGTGGCGGCTGAAACGAACCGTTGACAAAGATCTTCAGCGCATCGGCGAGTCGGTGGGTCGTCGTGACGGTGAAGACGTGATCGACGTTCGGGTCGAAGCGAGCACCGGGTTCGAGGACGATCAGCGGACCCGCCAACCCTCCGCGCAGCTGATAAACATCGTTCATGTGGGTATGGTAAATAAATGTTCCGGGGCGCGGCGGATCCAGGTGCACCTCAAACGTTTGGCCAGGATCGACCATGGGCGCCACATGAGCCCCTTCCCCGCTGTAACCGGGGACGCCATCATAGTAACTGTCTTGTAGTTCCATGCCATGCCAGTGGATGGAGGTAGGATCGTTCAAGCGGTTGGTGATGGCAATGGCAACCGGTACCCCGCGCGTCAACACAATCGGCGGTCCAATCGCACCGGGCTCAGTAATAGTCTTGTTGCCGTCGGTCAGAACATATTTGAACGATGGCGCGTCCGGCTGATTGTCAGCCGCAGGTTCGACGAGCAGCCCGACACGCCGTGCGGCAGGCGGTTCTCTCAAGGCTCGGGACTGTGGAGCAAGAACTGAGACCGCCAGAATCAGACCGCCCATGCCCGCATGACGCAAGAACGTGTTCTCATATGTATCAGCACTGATCATTGCCCTGGCCTTCAGCATCTCATCGATGGGCAAGTGTGCCATGGTGTGATACGTAAGGTGGCAATGAAAGAGCCAATTGCCCGGACGCACCGCGCGCCACGTCATCAAAAAGTTATGCCCAGGT
>JALYZS010000156.1 GCA_030948745.1 Vulcanimicrobiota bacterium
ATCCAGACCTTGGGCAACGTGACCTCGACGAGCGGTGCATCGTCTCCGCTTGCGGTCGGCGATGCCGTGCAGCCCGGGCAGAGCCTGTTCACGATCGCCGGCGCCGGACCCATGATCGTGCGCGCGCAAGTCGACGAACAGGACATCATCAACGTCAAGGTCGGACAGCATGCCTTCATTTCGGGTGAGGATTTCCCGGGGCGCACGCTCGTGGGGACGGTGATCCGCGTGGCGCCCGTCGTCGTGGCGCAAAACCAAGGCACCACCGCCGCCAAGAACGTGGAGACGACGATCGCGCTGTCCAAGACCTATCCCTTCTTGCGCCACGGCATGTCGGCGGACGTCGACATCGTGACCGGCAAAGCACCGAATGCGCTCACCGTGCCGACGTCCGCGGTCGTCACGCAGGGCAGCGCGCACTACGTCTTTCTCGTGAAGAACAACACGCTCAAAAAGATCGCGGTGCAGACCGGGTTGTCGAGCGACACCGACATAGTCATCCGCGGCGGCCTCCAAGCGGGCGACACGGTCGTCGCGCTCCCCAACAAAGATCTGAAAGAGGGGGAGAAAGTCGAGCCGGCCGCCGCCACCCCGGCGCCCTCCGCCAGCGCGTGAAGATCTGGGAGCTGCTCGGCGTTGCGCTGCAAGCGCTGTGGGCGAACCGTTTGCGTTCGGTGCTCACCATGCTCGGCATCATCATCGGCACGGCGTCGGTCATCGCCATCTTCGGCTTGGGCCAAAGCGCCGCGTCCTCGATCGGCAACACGCTCGGCATGTTCGGCAATCAGGGCATCATCATCTTACCGGACCAAAACGCGCGCGGCGCGAAGCAAGCACAGTTCCAGTGGCATGATATCGCGCTCATCCGCGACCAGTGCACGCGCTGCGCCAAGGTGTTCCCGTTCTACGACAACTTCTACACCATGCGCCGCGGGCACAAACGCGACGCGTTCGAATTGAGCTCCGACACCGACTATGTCGTCGACCGTCTGCCGATGGCGGAGGGGCGCCGTTTCACAAGCGACGATATCGCGGCCGCGCGTTCCGTGTGCACCATTCTGTGGCCCGCCAAGCAGAAGCTGTTCGGCGACCAGCCCGCCGTCGGGCAGTTCGTGCGCGTCGCCGGACACCGCTTCCAAGTGATCGGCGTGTATTCGGACATCAGCGCCGGCATCTTCAACACGTTCGTCGGCAGCGGTGATGCCATCACCATCCCCTATACGACGTATCACAAGTTGCCCGGCTCGATCATCGGCGGCCTGCAGATCTATCCTGTGCCCGGCGTGCCTGCCGCGCGCCTCATCGACGAAGTGCTCGGCATCCTCAAACGCATCCACGGGACGCGCACGCAGTACCAGTCCGTCGACACAAGCCAACAAGGGTCGGCGTTCTTAAGCGTCATCGCCTATGTGGCCGTGGGCATCTCGAGCATCGGCGCCATCGCGCTCGTGGTGGGCGGCATCGGCGTCATGAACATCATGCTGGTCTCGGTCATGGAGCGCACGCGCGAGATCGGCATCCGCAAAGCCATCGGGGCGTCGCGCGGCGATATCTTGCTGCAATTCCTCACCGAATCCATCGCGATCACGCTCATCGGGGGCGCTCTCGGCACGCTGCTCGGATCGCTCGCGGCCGTGGGCGGCAGCAAGCTGCTCGACAAGCAATTCGCCGGCAACGTCTCGAGCATCCATTGGTTCCCCATCCTCTTCACCGCGCTCGCATCGTCGCTCGCCATCGGCCTGTTCTTCGGAACCTACCCGGCGGTCCGCGCATCGAAGCTGGCACCTATCGATTGTCTGCGGCATGAATGAGCCCGGCTTCAGGCGGCGGCGTGTCTAACAAACTCGCCGAATTGTTCGGTCAAGCGATCGACATGCTGTGGACCAACCGTCTACGCTCGCTTTTGACGATGCTCGGGCTCATCATCGGGGTCGGAGCGGTCATCGCGATCCTGGCCGTCGGGGACTCGACAACGCGCTCGGTGCAGCACCTGCTTTCGCCGTACTCGCTGGCGGCGAGCTTCATATTGCCCAAGCCGCAGCAGCCCGATCCGCAAAACGCCCAGATCCGTTATGACGACGCCCGCAAGGTCGCGCGCGCCCTGCCCGACGCGCAAGACGTGCAACCCATCTTGGCGATGGCCATGAACACGACCGTGCAGCATCACGAGAAAAACCTGTTGGTGGTCACGGCGGGATCGGGCAGCGGTTTTGACACGACGCAGCTGGAGGCCGGGCGGCGCTTCCTGCCGAGTGACGTCTCGGCACATCGCCGCATCGCAATCCTCTCGTATGCGGCGCGCAACGACATCTTCGGCCCGGATGCGAGCGCCTTGGGTCGCAGCGTGCGCCTCAACGGCAGCTACTACAGCGTCGTCGGCATCCAGGCCAAACCGTTGAACGCGGGCCTGCTGCAGAACAACAGCGGCAGCGACACGATCACCATCCCGTATTCGCTCATTCCCGACCTTGGCTACACCTACGTCACCGGCCTCACCGTCGTGAGCAGCAATGCCGATGTCACGAAGGTCGGCAACGAGGCGATCGACGCGTTGAAGAAGATCCACGGGCAACGAGCGCAGTACGAAGAGCGGGATATCAAGACGCTCAACGACAGCATCGGCAAGGTGTTCGCCGTGTTGACCGCGGTCATCGGCGTGGTCGCCGGCATTTCGCTGCTCGTCGGCGGCGTCGGCATCATGAACATCATGCTCGTCTCGGTCACCGAGCGCACGCGCGAGATCGGCATCCGCAAAGCCGTCGGCGCGAGCCGCTCCGACATCCTATGGCAGTTCTTGGCCGAGGCGCTCATGCTGTGCGTCATCGGCGGCCTCATCGGTCTCGCCGGTGGCGTGCTGCTGGCCGAACTGGTCATCCACACCCTCATCGTGCAGCTGACCGGTTCGGTCGTGTCGTTCGCATGGCTGCCGATCATCCTCATCTCGCTCGGATTTTCGGCGGCGGTCGCGCTGCTGTTCGGCACCTACCCAGCCGTGCGGGCGTCCTATCTCGATCCTATCGAGTGCTTGCGCTATGAATGAACGCGACGCCGTCATCGAGATCGAGCAGCTCACCAAGACCTACGCCATCGGCGACATCAAGGTGCCGGCGCTGCGGGGCGTCTCCTTTAACATCATGCGCGGCGAGTACGTGGCGATCATGGGTCCGTCCGGCTCCGGAAAGTCGACCCTCATGAATCTCATCGGCTGTCTCGACCAGCCTTCGACCGGACTCTATCGCTTGGACGGGGTCGACGTGGCAGCCCTCGACGATCGCCAGCTCGCGCAGATCCGTCTCAAGAAACTCGGATTCGTCTTTCAGGGCTTCAATCTGCTGGCGCGGACATCGGCGGTTCGCAACGTCGCGCTGCCGTTGTTCTATGCGGGCGATCCCAAGCGCGAAGACAAAGCTAAGATCGTCTTGCACAAAGTGGGCTTGGGCGACCGCATGTATCACCGCCCCAACGAGCTGTCCGGCGGACAGCAACAGCGGGTTGCCATCGCACGGGCGCTCGTGAACGATCCGGCTGTCGTCTTAGCAGACGAGCCGACGGGCAACCTCGACTCGACGACGTCGGAAGACATCATGGGCCTCTTCGACGCCCTCAACCGCGAGGGCCGCACCATGATCATGGTGACGCACGACGACGGCGTCGCAAGCCATGCCAAGCGGGTCATCCGGCTGCGCGACGGCCTCGTGGTCAACGACGAAACACGCAGCCAAACGGTCGCGGGGACGGTGTCCAGTTGACGTTTTAGCACTCTCAATGATATAGTGCTAACGAGTTAAGAAAAGGCCGTAAGGCCGCTATTCGGGACACTACGGCCAGGTTAGCCGATTGGCAACAATTCCAGGCATCCACAGGTACACTCTACGTAAGACGCCGGCCGCCGCCGCAGCCTCGCGCGGTCGCCTGCGCTCTCGCAGGGTGCATAGGAGAAATAGTACACGATGAATTCCCAGACCCGGACATCTTTGGGCTTCGCGCTTATGGGCCTCTTCGGAGTGCTGATCGGCGTGTTCGCGGTGGTCTTTTTCGCGCCGAAATTCTGGGGCGCGAAGCAGCAGGCGGCGAGCTACGATCTCGCATCGGCTGCCCCGCTCGCACAACAGGGCGGCGGCGATTTCGAACAGCGCGTCATCGGCGTCGTCAAGCAGACGGAGCCCTCCGTCGTGCTCATCAAAGCGACCGTTCACGGCGTGCAGAACATCTACAATCCGTTCGCAAACGATCCGTTTTTCCGACAGTTCTTCGGTGACAACGGCCCGCAGCAGTCGCAGCCCTTCACGGCCCGCGCCTCCGGCTCCGGCTTCATCATGAAGCGCCAGGGCAACACGGCGCTGATCGCGACCAATGCGCACGTCGTCTATCAGGCCGACCACATACAGGTCTTGCTGTGGACCGGACGGCAACTGGACGCGCAGATCGTGGGCTTTGACAACAGCACCGACCTCGCCGTCTTGAAGGTCAACGGCAACGACCTGCCGCCCCCGCTGCCGATCGGCAACTCGAGCGCGCTGCAGCAGGGCCAGTTCGTGCTCGCGATCGGCGAACCCGAATCATTCCAGAACTCGGTGAGCTTGGGCATCGTGTCGGCGCTGCACCGCACGAACATCTCCGCGGGCGGCGGCGCAGGCTTCCCGGTCTTCCACTATGACGACATGATCCAGATCACGACGCCCATCAATCCCGGCAACTCGGGCGGTCCGCTCATCACGACGCGCGGCCAAGTCGTCGGCATCAACGCGGTGGTCGCATCCCAAGCGCAAGCCATCGGGTTTGCGATTCCGATGAATGCAGCCGCACCGATCCTGGCTGATATCGAGCAGACCGGGCATGGTCCACACGTGTCGCGTCCATACATCGGGATTCAGATGCGCGCGCTCGATCGCCAGCTGGCGCAGTACCTGGGCTACAGCGGATCTGAAGGCATCGTCGTCGCAGGCGTCGAGCAAGGCAGCCCGGCCGAGAAAGCGGGCCTACAGGGCCGCGATATCATCTTGGAGATGAATCACAAAAAGGTGACCGACCCCGATCAGATCCGGGCGGCGATCGCGAAGATGAAGGTGGGCCAAAAGGTCAGCTTCCTGGTCTGGCGTGAGGGCAACCTACAGCCCTACGATGTGACGCTTGGCGACCGCCCGCCGGATCAGATGCTGCAACAGCCGCAGGGCTAACGCAGTGCAC
>JALYZS010000332.1 GCA_030948745.1 Vulcanimicrobiota bacterium
CGAGCGGGATGCGAGCCGCCTTTCCGTTCGCGAATCGCCCCGCGCTGCCCGCGTCGAAGGTCGCGGTCGCATCGCCGAGCATCGTCCGCACGCGGCCCTGATACACCGCGATGTCGGTCGTCGTCGCACTGCGGACGAGATTGAATAGGGTCGCCTTACCGTCGCTCTTCAGATGCAACGCACCGGCATCGATCTTCACAGCAGACGCATCGGACTGCACGCAAAGCGCGCCCACGTGCAGTCGCACCAGCAGGCCCCCGTCGTCGCTGAGCGCGGTTGCGGTGGTAGCCGGTCCGAGACGGACACGGCCGACATCGGCCAACCCGATGATCGCGAGGGAATTCATGCCAGTGATCAAGACGTCGCCGGAGTGCAGTATCTGCGACGAAAGCACATCACGACGCGCACCCGTGCTGCTCAGCAGGGCGACGGCGCCTGTGATGTTGGTCACGACTGGTACGGCGCCGGCGCTCGCCACGGCATAAGGCCACAGTATAAGGAAGAGACATACTATCGCAAGCCGCCGCATGCTTTCGAAGATTAGCGGTCCAGTGGCAAGCGACCCAGCGAACCGCGGTGGGCAATAGGTCCTTTCGGTGTAAACCGAATGTTCGTGACAGCCGTTGCGACCCTGTTTGTTGTGATTGCGCCGCCCGCGTGTTATGCTATCTAATATGGAGCATGTAGCAGCGGAGCGTGTCCCGGCGAACGTTCAGTGGGGCACTCGAATAGGACTCATCCTCATCCACCTAGGCGCCTTGGCCGTGTTTTGGCCGGGCTTTTTTTCATGGTCTGGTTTGGCCGTTATGTTCGTGCTGTGGTACTTGACCGGTGCCGTCGGCATCTCGCTGTGCTTCCACCGCACGCTCACGCATCGCAGCCTCGCCTTGTTCAAGCCGCTGGAATACTTCATGGCGTTCCTCGGAACGCTGGCGCTTGAAGGCGGGCCCATCGAGTGGGTTTCCACGCACCGCATCCACCACGCCTACACCGATCGCGAAGGCGACCCGCATGATGCGCACCGCGGGCTTCTCTGGACGCACATCGATTGGCTCTATCAGCCCAACGAAGCGCGGCCGGATATAGCGGAGCAGCAGCGTTACGCGCCCGACCTGTGGCGCGACCCGGTCTACCGGTTCTTGAACAAGTTCCCGCTCGCGTTCCAGGTGCTGCTGGCGATTGGGCTCTTCGCGCTCGGCGGTTGGTCGTGGGTCGTGTGGGGGATATTCGCGCGTCTCGTCATGGTGTATCACATCACCTGGCTCGTGAACAGCGCAGCGCACCGCTTCGGCTACCGCTCGTTCCGCACGGGCGACCGTTCGACGAACTGCTGGTGGGTCGCATTGCTGACCTGGGGCGAGGGCTGGCATAATAATCATCACGCCTTCCCGTTCTCAGCACGTCACGGGCTGCAGTGGTACGAATTCGACGTCTCTTGGTTCACGATCCGTTTGCTGAAGGCGCTGCGTCTCGCGCGCGCGGTACGGCTGCCAACCGCCGCGATGCTCGAGCGCCTACGGGCACCCGCGACCGAAGGTCAAAAAGCCAACTAGCCTGTGGTCTGATCGGCGAGCGGCTTGCCCGCTGGTTTGGCTTGCAACGTTTGGATGATCTGCTGCCGGAATGCGTCGCAGCACAGGTGCTCTAGCTGGACGTTGCCGTGCGAGACGTGCAGTTCCAGATCACGGCACTGAATCGGATGCTCGGCGCAGCTCAGCCCGGCTATCTTCTGGCGTAACATCTTCTCTGCCAGACGATCGGGATGCAGCAAGTCGCGCGCGGCGTCTTGGGCGCTCACGGCTTTGCCGTTCATCGTGATGCGGATCTTCATCTTTTATCGGCCTCCCCATGAGGTGCTACACTCTAGAACGGTCGTACAGCCGGCGAAATGAGCCCGCCGACGGTGTTTCGACGTGGCGCGCGTCACAGTGTGCGGCAGACGCCTTGGTACGCCAAGCCGTGGACCGAACAATAGAAAGGGGAACGCACGCGCGCGCGGCGCGCGCCCGCTTTCAGTTTGGATTGGAGCCCCAGGCCTCATGAAAATCTTGATCATCGACGGCGCCGAAGCCAACTGCAAGCGGTACCAGTCGATGATAGCAGATGTCGCCGACTGCGAGACCGTCGTGTTCACAAACGCTGAAGACGCGCTCGCATGGTGCGCACAGGGCGGCGAGCCCGACCTCTTACTCATCAATCACAAGCTCCCCAGCATGAACGGCCTGGAGTTCCTTCGGCGCGTGCGCGAGACCAAGGGCATCAACGACGTGCCGGCGATTATGTTCGGTGCCGCGGACACCCAGGCTGTCCGGCGTGAGGCGTTCGCGCTCGGCGCGATCGATTTCATCTCCTTGCCTGCGGATACGGAAGAGCTGCAGATACGCATCAAACACGTGGCCGCGCGAAGCGAACGCTTCAAACAGGAATCCGAAACCGCCGATTGGCTCGCGGCGCAAGTCAAGCGCGCGACCGCCGAACTCATCGAGCGCGAACGCAAGATCATCTACCGGTTGGCACGGATTGCGGAGTACCGCGATCCCGAAAGCGCGCTGCATCCGGTGCGGGTCAGCCAATACGCACGGCTCATCGCGCTCACGCAGAACCTGCGCCCGAACGTCATCGAGTCGATTTTCGCAGGCTCGCCGCTGCACGATGTCGGCAACGTCGCGATTCCGGATCATATCTTGCTCAAGCAAGGCAAACTGACCACGCTCGAATTCGATACGATGAAGCAGCACACGCTCGTGGGCTATGAGCTGCTCAAAGATGATGCGTCAAGCCTGCTCAACACCGCCGCCACCATCGCGTTGACGCACCACGAACGCTATGACGGCGCGGGCTACCCGAACGGGCTCAAGGGCGACGACATCCCGCTGGCCGGCCGCATCTGCGCACTCGCGGACAGCTTCGATGTGTTGACCTCGCAGCGACCCTATAAGCCAGCGTTTGACACGACCAAAGCGCTGGCCGAGATCATGAGCTGCCGCGGTACGCAGTTCGATCCGCTGCTTGTCGACGCTTTCAAGTCGGTGCTGCCGGAGGTGCTGCGCATCAAAGAGCAGTTCGCGGACGCGCACGTCGTTTCGAAGATGCGCAATACCATCGCTGCGCTCGGCGTGGCGCCTTCGGCCTAAGCCCTAGTCAAGGGGCAGATTGTACTTGTAGAAGACGCTTTCTCGCTGCCATCCCAAAGCTTCGTATGCCGCCTGCGCGATCGTGTTACCCCGAGCGGTCTCCAAGAACATCTCTGCGGCCTGGGTGCTCACAGCGAAGTCGCGCGCGGCCAGCAGGAGTGCGCGCCCGACGCCGTTGCGGCGCCAAGCAGGTATGACGAACAGATCGTTGAGCACCCAGACGCGCCGCAGGACGGTCGAAGAGAAGAGCGGATACAGCTGCGTGAAGCCGACGGCGGCGCAGTCCGGCGTCCGCGAACGCGCGAGGATGATATGCGATTCTCCGAGGCGCAGGCGCTCCGCGATGAAACGGCGCGAACGCGCGAGGTCGGCAGGCTGCTCGTAGAATTGACGGTAGGCATCGAAGAGCGGCGCGATCGCATCGGCATCGGTGAGCGTCGCGGGTGCCAGGGCGAAGTTGGCGCTGTGCATGCCCCAGGTTTGGCCACCCATCACGCGTATGCTTGCGTCGCTTGGCCAGGCGGGCGTAGGACTCAGCCGTATGGACCCCTAAAAAACCATCCAGCGTGGCATGCGAGCAAGCGCATGACACGACTCGCGATGCCAAAATGGCGAGGCCCATGTCGAACTTTCCGTTCAGGATAGACACCGGCTTTCTCAGCGCTAGCTTCTCCCGTTCGCAACGCGTTCTCATCGTCGCCGGCACAGCGATCGCCGCGCTCTTGCTCGCATATGTCGATTATCGCATGCCCCACATCTTCCTCGCTCCGCTGGCGACGCTCGGCGTGCTCGTCATTCAAGCCGTGGCGGGATTGTCTGGCGGTGTCGCCGCCGCGATCTCGCTCGCCGTGCTCTTCACCGTCGCAGAGCGGCTGGCGGTCGGTCTGCCGCTCAACGGCGCAGGCATCATCGCCGTCTTGCCGGCGCTCGTCACCTACCTGCTCGTCGCCCTTTTGCTGGAGTTCATCCGCCGTCAAAGCGCGACGCTGAGCGAAAGCGAGCTGAAGTTGCAGAGCTTCGAGCTGATGCAGACCAAGTCGGAATTAGCCGAAGCGGAATCGCGCTACCAAGCGGTGGGCGAGGCGCTGCCGTTCGGCATCTGGCATTGCGGTCCGGATGGCCACCTCACGCACATGAGCGATTCGTTTTTGAAGCTCGTCGGCATGACGCTCGAACAGACGGTCAAGGGCGGATGGTTTGCGCGAGTCGTCCCCGAGGACGCGGATCGTATCCGCGCCGCCTGGCAGGGGCGTGAAGCGTGGGGCGAGGTGTGGGAAGATGAGTATCGCATCATCGGCGCGGACAGCAAGATGTACACGTTGTTGTGCCGCGGACGCCGCATCGTCGACGACAAGGGCCAGTTGCTGGGTTGGACCGGCATCAACCTGGACATCACCGAACGTGCGCGCGCGCGCGAACAACTCAGCTTTCTCGCCGAGGCGGGCCGCGTGCTCTCGCTGTCGCTCGATCCGGCCACCACGCTCGAGCGCATAGCGCGTCTGGCGGTGCCGCGCATCGCCGACTGGTGTGGTGTCGACATCTTGCAGGAGGACGGCGAAATCCGCTCGCTTGCGGTGCTGCATGCGGATGCGTCGAAGACCGACATCGCGCGCGAGTTGCGAGCCTATCCACAGGATGACGATGAGACGCGCGGCCTGCGCAAAGTCCTCAAGACCGGCCAATCCGAGCTCTACGAGGAAATACCGTACGAGCTACTCGTGCTCGCCGCACGGGATGAACGGCAATTATACCTGCTGCGTCAGCTGGGTATGAAGTCGGTCATGATCGTGCCCCTCATCGCGCGCGACCGCATTCTTGGCGCGATCAGCTTCATCACGGCGGAGTCGGGCAGACGCTACGGCAAAGATGACCTCGCTTTCACCGAGATCCTCTCGCGGCGCGCCGCGCTTGCCTATGACAATGCGCGTATGTACGCGCGCGAACAGCGCGTGGCCGACACGCTGCAGCGCGCCTCGCTGCCCACGTCGCTACCCCAGCTGCCGGGAATCCGTCTGCGCGCGACGTACATGCCGGGCGCAAGCGAATCAGAGATCGGGGGAGACTGGTACGACGCATTCCAATTGCCCGACGGCAAACTCGCGGTCTCCATCGGTGACGTCGCAGGTAAGGGTTTGCGCGCCGCGGTGTCCATGGCGAGTGCGCGCCAGGCCATGCGCGCGGCGGCGCTGGAAGGCGAGCCGCCGGCAGGAGTGCTCGACCGCACCAATCGCCTCTTGTTGCACGAGAACACCGGCATGGTGACGGCGATGTTCGGCATCCTCGATCCGGTCAGCTTGACGTTCGACTTCTCATCTGCGGGCCATCCGCCGGCTATGCACGGCCGTCCGGATCAGCCGCTCGAAAAGGTCGCATCCAAGGGACTGCCGTTGGGGTTGTTCGTCGATACCCGCTACGTGCAGCAACAGGTCACATTGCAGCAAGGCTCGCTGCTGGCGTTCTATACTGATGGGCTCGTGGAGTTCGATCGGGATGTCGTCTCAGGCGAAAAGCTGCTGGCCGAAGCGGTGCAGGCCGAGGCAAACGGCGAGACGCCCGACCCTGCCGTGGCGATCGTGCGCCGGCTCATCTTCGGCGTGCCCAAAGATGACATCGCCGTCTTGACCGTGGCCATCTCCGCCCAGCCGCTCGAAGCCGTGGACGTGACGGTCGAGGCGAGGCCCGCAAGCGCGCGTGTGTTGCGGCAATCGTTGCGCCGCTTGGCGCTGAGCATAGGGCTGGATGAATCACGCACCTTCGATCTGCTCGTCGCGGCGGGTGAAGCGATCAGCAATGCAATCGAGCACGCCTACGGGATCAAAGATGGCAGCGTGCGGGTGCGTGCGGCCAAAGAGCACGACCAGCTCATCGTCGAGGTGGGGGACCAGGGCAGCTGGCGGCCGCCGCAAAACAACGGCCGTGGGCGCGGGTTGAAGCTCATGCGGACGCTGATGCAAAAAGTCGATATCAAGAGCAACGAGCATGGAACGACCGTGCGTCTTGCGATGCCCCTTTCGGAGTACGCGTATGACCGACCAGGCGACGTTCCGGCATCGCGAGCTTGACGGCATCCCCGTCATCGAAGTGACGGGGGAGCTCGACGTCGGCAACATCGATGATTTTCGCGGCTACGTGCGGGATGCGGCGCTCATCCAAAACGCGCCCCTGATCATCTCGTTCGAGCACGTTTCCTATTTCGACAGCCACGCCTTGGAAGCGCTGGTCGAGTTCAATCGCCGTCTGCACGTCAACCGCCGACAACTGCACGTCGTCGCTTCGCGCGAAAGCCAATCCGGCCGGCTGTTGCGTTCCGCGAACCTGGACCTGGCGCTGCACTTGCACGAGACCGTCGAAGAGGCGCTTTCGGCCGCGAAAGGCTAGTCGATGAACTCGGGCTCCTGCGGCGGCACGCCCGGGAAGTGCGGCACCTCAGATTCGCTGCGCGCGATGCCGAGAAAACTGCGCCGATAGCCATACAGAAAATAGATCACCGCGCCGACTGCGAACCAAAGGACAAAGCGGATCCAGGTCGCGAGCGCCAATCCCTGAAAGGTCAGAAACAAACAGCTCGCCAGCCCGCACAGCGCCATGAGCGGTCCCAGCGGCGCTTTGAAAGGTCGTTTGGCGTGCGGTTGCGTGAAGCGCAAGATGAACACGCCGATGCACACGATCGAGAACGCCGACAACGTGCCGATGTTGACGAGTTCCAACAGTTTCTCCAAGGGTACCAGAGCCGCGAGCGAGGCGACGACGACGCCGGTGATCATCGTCATGCGCGCGGGTGTGCGAAACCGCGGGTGTACCCTGGCGACTGCAGGCGGCAGCAGACCGTCACGCGCCATCACGTAGAAGATACGCGATTGCCCGAGAAGCGACGTGAGCATCACCGAGATGTTCCCGGCGATCGCTCCAAGCGTCACGAAGTTGTAGAACCAAGGATTGTTATGCGCCAGGCGTGCCGCCTGGCTCAAGGCTGCGTTGCTGTCGATATGCTGCCAGGGCGCGACGCCCACCGTGATATAGGCGATCGTCATGTAGAGCGCGCCGCCGATGACGAGCGAGCCGATCACCGCGATCGGGATGTCGCGCTGCGGATTGCGCGACTCCTCGGAGGCGACGGTGACCGTGTCGAACCCGATGTAGGCGAAGAACACCAGCGCTGCGCTCTTCACAACGCCGTGAAAGCCGAAGGGCGCGAAGGGATGCAGGTGCTGGTGTGACACAGCCGACCAGCAGCCCACGATGAACAGCAGGAACGCCATGATCTGCAAAGCGACGAAAACCGCGTTGGTGCTGGCGGATTCGCGAATGCCGACGGCGAGCAGCGCGCTGATGACGAGCACGACGATGCAGGCGATGACATCCACTTGGGATGATCCGAAGCGTATGCCGTGCAGCATCTGGAAGTGCCAGCCCGCGATGTGCGCGGGCGCGATCACCGCATCGAGTTTGGCCGTCTGCGCCCAGCTGGGGAGCACGACTCCCAAACTGCGTAGGAAGTCTTGCGCCGAGCCTGACCAGCTCGAGGCGACCGGCGCAGCGCTGATGCCGTATTCCAAGATGAGATCCCAACCGATGACCCAGGCGATGAACTCGCCCAACGTCGCATACGCGTAGGTGTATGCGCTGCCCGCGACCGGTACCATCGAGGCGAACTCAGCATAGCACAGCGCGACGAAGATGCAGGCGATGCCGGACAGCGCGAATCCCATGATGACGCCTGGACCCGCGGCGGCGGCACCCACGCCCATGGTGGTGAAGATGCCGCCCAGCATCGTCCCCAACCCGATCGCGATGAGCGCGGGGATGCCGAGCACGCGACGCAGCTTGGGCTGGCCCTCTTCCTCTTTGCGCAGGCGCGTCAGCGGCTGAACGCTGAACAGGCGGCGCAGCAACGATGAACGGGACGTGGACATCGAGCGCTTCATTGAAAATCCCAAGCGAAGTGCGCTTCAGACACACCGGGGTGCGGCTGTGGCTTCGAAGGGCGCCGCGCCTTCACCCACCGGCGCTCTGATCGGCTGCAGAAAAAAGCTAATCGGCCGAGCCCGCCGTACACCCGCGGCATATCGCCAAGCGATCGCATGCAGCGCGGAGGTCATATGCCGAGCCGAAAAGTTTTTCTCACCGAGGCCGCAGTCGCAACGGCCGCACTCACCGCCGGCGGGGCATTGACATCGCCCGGCGCCGCGCGACCGTCTGCCATCCTTTCGCCACGCCC
>JALYZS010000365.1 GCA_030948745.1 Vulcanimicrobiota bacterium
CACCGTTTCGGTCGACGATCAGTTCAAACGCGACGTTGTTGCAGGCGGCAAGTATGCGCCCACGCCATGCTCGGGGACGCTTTGGGTCTACGATTACCGGCATCACATCGCCGCTGGCAGGCAACGAGGGCACCAATATAGCGGAACGATTCTTTTCGCTGCCGCTCCGCCGTTGAGGCTGCCGAATCGAGATCTATCGGGGGTCGTCACACAGCGTGGCCTGGGCCTCGGTGATAGTCCCGAAAGGGCGTTAAGAGCTCTGACAGCCCCGCCGGGTGCCCTGCAACAATTCCCCGGTAATCGCCAGGCGCTGTTCTTGCGAAGAAGGGTGAAGTGCGCAGTTGGGTGGCCTCAGTACTGCAACCACGATGTAGAGATCGTTTTTGACCGGAAGCGCGCGGTCGAAATTTCTCTACAGGAGTACGGGCCGTGATGGTCACTCCGACAGGGCGGTAGTGATCCTACGCCCGCTTCTGCCGCAGTCGAGCCTGCGGTGGATCCTTGTGTACGCGGCCCCGTTCTTAGTTTGTCGGCGTGGCTTTGTGCATTCCATGGCTCCGCGCTTCGCAAATGAAGAAGAAGTGGGATGCCTCCTGGCTGCTGTGCATTAATCTCGTGCTGGCCAGCGTCGTTTTGGATATCGTGACCATCGGACGCAAGCCCGTGGAGTCCCTTATCGAGCCTCCGGATAGATTTGCTGCAAGAATCGCACGTGTTCCACGAAGATGTACCAAGTATCTGGGCGGACGCCTAAGTGGCTGCGAAACGGATACTGCAATTCGAACAGCAACACGAGCATGCACGCGATCACCAGCGCGACCGCGGAGGTCATCAACAGATGCGCGCGCGGATCCTCGAGACCGAAGAGCCAGCAGAATCCGATGACGCTCAGTCCGACGATCGCCAGAATCGTCCAATCAAACCAGGTAGCCGCGCTGTCGTTGCTGCCCAGGCGCCGTTGCCGCTCGTCGTGCAGCACGAGCAATTCCTGCAGGGTCAACGTCTGCGCTGTCGCCTCGCGTTGCTCCCTCGGGTGAAAGGTCCCGGCCGTGGTCAGTGCATCGTTGAGGATGCGGTCGGCTTCGTTGCTGAAGGCACCACGCCGCATCTGCGGCCATTCGTCATTGATCATCACCTGGGCATAGGTGAACATGTCGTGACGCACGCGGGCCCGCTGGCCAGCGGGCAGTCCAATGGCCGCGTGCCAGGCATCCGCCGCGGCGGCCGACTCCCGCCAAACTTGCTGCTTGGCATCGGCGAAATGCTCCCAGGTCACCACGGTGAGAAATCCAAGCAGCACCGCGTAGAGCGTGCCGACGACGGCGATGATATAGCCGCCGACCTCGTTGTGCTTGAGAAAGTTCGCCCTGCTGAATCGCCGGTGCACGAACGACTGGCCGCCACAGGCGAAAGCAACAAAGACGGCAGCCGCTGCGACAAGCAGCAGCACAGGCGGGATGTCATAGAGCCGCTCCATGCCAACTTCCTTCACGCATGACTATGCGACCAGCCTCTATGACGGTGCGAAAAGCGCGGCCAGCGGATATGCGCCAGCTCGCGGCCTTGTGCCGTCAGGTCCCCTGGACCAAAGTGACCCATACACGCTTACGCGCGACCGTCGCCCGAGGCGAGTGCGTGATCGCCCGCCACGCGGGCTCGTGCGCCGGTGTTGCGCTGTGGTCGTCCACATTTTTCGACCGCACCTTCATCTGGTTGCTGTTCGTCGCGCCCGAGCATCGCCGCAGAGGCGTCGCCAAGGAGCTCTTGAACGCGTGCGAACGCTTCTCCCCAACCGATGTTTTCACGTCTACGAATAGATCGAACAAAACGATGCAGCGGGTGTTGAAGGGCGCCGGGTATCGGCAATGCGGCCACGTCTCACATCTGGACCCGAGCGACGTCGAATTGTTCTACTGCAAGCGCAACTAAACGGGTACGAGGCCGCTGGTTGTTTCAGCTAAGCCATGTCCGGGTACCCTACGTATGCTTGCGGCTCGCCTTCGCGTGCCCGCACGAACACGCTCAGAGAGGACGATATGGCAAAGCGAAAACGCACAGCTTCCAGCGGCCGCAAGGGCGGCGTCGCCAAGATGGCTTCCAAAGTAGAGCGCGGTGCTAAGAAAGTGCGCGCGAAGGCGCGGGGCGCGGCCACCAAGGTTTCCAAAGTAGCGCATACCACCGTCACGGTTGCGGGCGCAGTCGCCCAGCTGGCAGACACCGTCGCCGGCAAGAGAGGGTCGTCCAGCGGCTCAAGTTCAGCCTCCGGCTCTTCGAGAGGCAGCAAAAGGCGCAGTAGCAGCCGCGGCGGCAAAGGGAAAGCCGGCGGCAAGGGCCGCTAACCCAAGCCCGCGCTTGCTGAGGGCGATGCGCGAGAGTATGATATTGCCACGTCCTCATGCTGACCCACAGCCGACCGGCTCTCAAGCCAACAGCGCAGGCCGACAACCCTGACGTCGCTCTTGCGCGGGCGCTCGTTGACAGGATCTTCGCCGGTGTTAGAGATCCGGTCGGCCTCGCGTTGCCGGACGGCACGCTCCTACGGGCCGTCCCTGATCCCACGGCCACTGTCATCATCCGCGAGCCGGGCGTCCTACGCGCGTTGATGACGCGCTCCACCGACCTTGGCGCTGGCGAAGCATTGCTGCACGGTGATATCGCCGTGGAAGGCGACGCAGAAAGCGCGTTTGCTGCTTTCGACGCCGTCGGCGCTCGCCGCACACCGCGGGAGTGGGCTGGTATCGTCGCCCTGTCCATGCGCCTGCCCAAAGTCCACAGCGCAGCCGGTAAGGGCGAACGCGGACCAGCCAGGTTGCGCGGTAAGCTGCATTCGCCTGAGCGCGACCAAGAGGCGATCGCCTATCATTACGACATCTCGAACGATTTTTACCGGCTGTGGCTGGATGAGCAGATGACCTATTCGTGCGCATACTTCCAGCGCGCGGCCGACACGCTCGAACAAGCGCAGCTGCAGAAATACGATTTGATCTGCCGCAAACTGCGTCTGCGCGAGGGCGATCGTTTCTTGGATATCGGCTGTGGTTGGGGCGGCCTCGTGCGCTTCGCGGCCCGCGAATATGGTGCGGAGGCGGTCGGGATAACACTGAGCACCAACCAGGCCAGTCTGGCACGGGAACGGATCCGCAGTGAAGGCCTCGCGAGCCGCTGCCGCGTGGAACTCGTCGACTATCGCTGCCTCGCACCGCTCGGAGTTTTCGATAAGGCCGCAAGCGTCGGCATGGTCGAGCATGTCGGCCATGCGCTGTTCCCGGCCTACTTCGAATCGATGTACGCCGCGTTACGCCCGGGCGGGATGTTCCTGAACCACGGGATCATCGCTCAACACGGACGCTCGCGCGGCTTGCGCGCGCTTGCTGATAAGTTCTTTCCGCACCGCTCGCGCTTCGTCGAAACCTACGTGTTCCCGGATGGACAACTGCCCGAACTCGCCGCGATGAGCGCAGCCGCCGAGGACGCGGGCTTCGAGGTCCGCGACGTGGAGAATCTGCGCGAGCACTACGCGCTGACGCTGCGGCACTGGGTGAAGCGCCTCGAGGCGAACCAGGACCGGGCGCGCGCGATCGCCGGGGATACGGCCTACAACGTGTGGCGTTTCTACATGGCTGGTTCAGCGCACAGCTTTAACGCCGGACGCATAGGCGTCGTGCAGATGTTGCTTGCTAGACGCGACGCCGCCGGGCGCGTCGACGTTCCACTGACCCGCGACGATATCTATCGCTGACCACGCCGCCTGGCAGTCTGCAGGCACAATGTAAAAAAAGTCTCGCGCTCCGCAGTGCGAACGATTGCCGGCATGAGCTACAAACTTTTGCGCCCGCTTTTGTGCATGGCGTTGCTCGGCCTCGCGTTCGGCTCGCCGGCCGCCGCGCCGGCGGCTGCCGCGCGCGCGAACGCGTGCGTCAAGCCCGAATACAGGCAGTTCGATTTCTGGATCGGCGACTGGAAGGTCGTCGATCCGGCAGGGAAGCCGCAGGGCACAAACCTGGTCACGCTCATCCAAAACCGATGCGTGCTGCAGGAACACTGGCAAGGCACCGACGGCTCGGCAGGGACGAGCTTCAATCTGTACGACCGCACGGCCAAGCGTTGGCACCAAACTTGGGTCGACAACAGCGGCGGGATTTTGCTTCTCAACGGTGGGCTCGTCAACGGCGTCATGCTGATGACGCAGCCGCGCACGCTCCGCAGCGGCGGGCACGTCATCGAACGCATAGCCTGGACCAAACTCACACCGGACAAAGTGCGTCAGCTCTGGGATCGTTCGAGCGACGGCGGCAAGACATGGCAAGTCGTCTTCGACGGCATCTATATGCGCAAGGGCGCTAGGCAGTGATCGGCGTGCGCTGCTCCTGCGAAACAGGCGCAGCCGCGTAGTCACAGAGCAGCAGATGATTCGCTAGCCCCATAGCTTCTTGCCCGGCTTGCGACCGTAACTGGCGCGCCTCCGTCAGGCGCTGTTGCGCTTCTGCGACCGCCGCGAGGCCGGCTCGCGCGAAGGCGATGCTCGCCGTGGCGCCGTGACGCTGGGCGATGTGCAGGGCGAAGAGCGCGGCACGGCGGGCCGCGACAGCATCCGTCGGCAGGAGGTGGCGGCTGCGCACGGCTTCGAGGTCCGCACGCAGGCTTGCATCCGGGAATCGCTCGCACAGCGGCTCCGGCACCTTCCACGGCTTGCCAAGCATGAGCGCAGCGCGCCCGGCGAGCGTCGCCGCCAAGA
>JALYZS010000370.1 GCA_030948745.1 Vulcanimicrobiota bacterium
GCGCTGTCGGTGCGCGCGGTCACGGGCAAGCCCATAAAGTTCATCGGCGTGGGAGAGAAGGTGCAGGCGCTCGAGGAGTTCCATGCCGACCGGCTCGTCTCACGCATCTTGGGCATGGGCGACATGCTCACGCTCATCGAGAAGAGCCAACGCGTTTTCGACGAGACGCAAGCCAAGGAACTGGCTACCAAGTTGCGCCGCCAAAGCTTCACTTTACAGGACTTTTTGGACCAGTTGCGTCAAATGCGGAAGATGGGGCCGCTGGCGGACCTCGTCAAGATGATCCCTGGCATGCAGAAGCTTGTCGCCGGGCAGCAGGTCGACGAACGCGACGTCGGCCGGATCGAAGCGATCATCTGCTCCATGACCCCGCGCGAACGAGTCGAACCGTCGATTTTGAACGCCAGCCGGCGGCGCCGCATCGCCAAGGGCAGCGGCACGCAGGTCCAAGACGTCAACCGCCTCATCAAACAATTCGAATCCTCGCGACAGATGATGAAGCAATTCGGCCGCATGCGCGGACTGCCGCGACTGTGACAGCGGCCCGCATCTACTGCAGCAAGCAAAGGAAACATACGTGAGCGTGAAAATCCGACTGCGCCGCACGGGCGCAAAGAAGCAGCCTTCGTACCGGTTCGTCGTCGCCGACAGCCGGTCGCCGCGTGATGGCCGGTTCCTCGAGATCGTCGGCCATTACAACCCGCGGCGCACGCCGGTCGAAGTCGTGCTCGACGAGGACAAGATCAAACAATGGCTCGGTAACGGAGCACAACCGTCTGACACGGTGGCCCGGCTGCTCGCACAGCGCGGGCTCTACGACCAGGCCAAGGTGCCGGTGCGCAAACCACGCGCGGCCAAGAAAGCAGCGCAGTAGCCGTGCCGGAACGGCCGCCGGAATTTCTGGACGTCGACGAGGACGAGCCGGAACTCATCGACACAGACAGCGAGATAGACCCAGACAACGACAGCGACGAGGCGCTGCCGGCCGCGCCGGATGAGGAAGCGCTTGAAGACGACGAGGATGAGGAGGACAACGGCGATGGCGACGACGTCATCGGACGCGCCGCCGCGGTGTTGAAGTATATCGTCGAGCACATCGTGGATGATCCGTCACAGATCGCGATCGGCGCGACGAGCGACGACCGCGGGCCGGTGTTGTTGCTCAGCGTCGCCGAAGACGATCGTGGCAAGATCATCGGCCGCCAGGGGCGCATCGTGCAGGCGATCCGGACCATCGTCAAAGCCGCGACCGTGGGCACGGGCGAGCGGGTGAACGTAGAAATCGTCGATTGAGCGAGACTGCCGGCGACGCGCTATAGCTCGGTGGCTGATGTCGTCGGCGTGTTCGGCATTCGCGGCGAATTGAAGATCCGCAGCGATGGGATGGCGCCGCTCGCCGCGGGCTTGACCGTCGTGCTGCGCGGCAAGGGGCGAACGGTGACAACGCGCGTCCTGTCAGCCCGGCCGCACAAACGGCTATACGTCGTGAAACTGCAGGGCATCGACGATCCCGATGCCGCCTCGGCGTGGCGCGGGGCCGCCATTGTGATCCCGGATGGCGGCGCCCAACCTCTGCCGCCGTTGACCTACCGCCATGCGGATCTGATCGGGATGCGCGTCGTTGACCAGTCTTTAGGCATGCTCGGCGACGTGCGTTCCGTGCGCCACTATCCGCACTGCGATATGCTCATCGTCGGTGATGGCGCACTGCCCGTGCCGCTGCTGCAAGCGTTCGCCGTGCAGGTGGACATCCCGGCGCGAGAGATACGCACCGCCTTACCACCGGGCTTCGAAGACCTGACGCGGCCCTAGAGCCGTCGTACGTAGGCTTTCATCGCTGCGTTGACCTTACGCTGCCGCTGTGGCGATCTAGCGCGCACGCAGCGACTCTGCAGCTGCAAGCTGTGGGCGGAGGCTTGCCTCAAAACCAGCGAGCGATCCGCTCCGCCGTGAAGCGCGTCCCCGTCGGTATGGCTAGCCAAGGCGACAGGCAAGGCGACCAAGCGAGCATCTGGGAAGGCGAAAACCTGATCGGCGAAGATGGCTCCGTGTGGCCTGACGCGCGTAAGAAGACCACCTCTGCGCAGCCCGGCCCTTCGCGATCGGCCTCACCACCTTTGTTCCAAGGTTTCGTACGTATGTTCGAAAAACATACGTTCGTATGGCGCTCGCTGCGTGGCCTCAGAGCACGCTTATTCCCGTTGTCGCTGGGGCACATCCGCAAGCCGATGTCATCGCCCTCGCCCGCGAACAGCGCTTTGCGGCACTGGCGAAGACCGATCTCTGGGATCTCCCTTTCGTCGTCGTCGACATAGAGACGACAGGCAGCGTCGCCGGGCGCGACGGCATCACCGAGATCGCCCTCGTGGCGGTGCGGGCAGGCCGCATTGAAAGATGCTGGCGCTCGTTCGTCAATCCGTTCCAGCCCATTCCGGTTTTCATCACGCAGCTGACCGGCATCAGCGACGACATGGTCAAGAACGCCCCGCGCCCGGCGGATATCTTGCCGCTCGTCGTCGAGTTCGTCGGCGACGCCGTGCTCGTCGGGCACAACGTCCGATTCGACGCGCACTTCATCGACCGGGAGTTGTGCCGGCACGGCCATGCGCCGTTGACGAACGTCTGCATCGACACGTTAGCGCTCGCGCGGCGCACGATCGCGGAGGTCCCGAACTATAAGCTGGGCACGCTGTCGCACGAGCTGGGCATCGACGTCGAACGCCATCATCGCGCGCTTGCGGATGCCACTGCGACCGCACAGCTGCTCGTGCATTGCGTCAAACGCCTGGAGGACTGCGCTGTCTTCACGCTGGGGTCGCTGCGCGAGTATCTGCAGATCCGGCCGGCCACGCGGCGGCGCGCCAGTATCACGCGGCGCCTGCCGGATGCGTCGCAGCTGCCGGTGTGGACGTCGGTGCTCTTGGAAGAGCTCAGCGGCGTGCCGAGCAGGCCCGGCGTGTATACGCTGCGCGACGCGGCGGGCGACGTGGTCTATATCGGCAAGTCGCGCAACTTGCGGCAACGGTTGCGTGCGTATGCGACGCTCGCAAGGCCGGCCGGGCCGAAGATGAGCGCCTTGCGATCGGTGGTGGCGTCGTTCAGCTTCACCGTCACGGGTTCCGAACTGGAAGCGTTGTTGCTGGAAGCGGACCTTGTGCGCACGCACAATCCGCCTTTCAACGACCGGCTGCGAAATTTCAGAGAGTTCGCCTTCATCAAGATCGAGGCCGGCGCTAACGGCCGGCTCGTGACCACGGCGGCGCTGAGCGGCGACGGTGCCCGTTACTATGGCCCCTACCGCAGCATGCCCGCAGCGCAAACGGCGGTCGTGGCATTGGCGGACGCCCTGGGCCTGCACTCAGCAGACGTCGAGGATCAGGCCATCTTGCCGCCGGCGCAGCGCGAAGCGTTGTTGGAAGATGCCGCGGCGTTCATCGAAGGGCGCGGCGACGAAGTGCTGCTCACGGTCGCACGCCGGCGCGACGAAGCCGCGGCGCGGGGCAAAGCCGACATCGCCCAGCGTGAGGATGCGCGCTTGGACCGGCTACGCCGTTTGCGCAGCCGCCACGCAGCGCTCGAATTGAACACCGGTCTGAACGCAGTCGTCATGGCGGCATCGCCTGAACCGTCTGAGGAGGCCTGCTTCTTGTTCTGCGGCGGCCGCCTTGCGGCGCAAGCGCGCTTGCCGCGCCGCTTGCCCGATCGCGCTCGCGCGCAAGCGTTGCTGAGTACGATGCTGCGCGAGAATTTCCAGCCGCAGCATGCTCCGCGCTGCTTCGCCAAACAGCACGAGATCGACCAGCTCTACATCTTCTCGTCGTGGTATCGCGAACGCAAGGAGGGTCTGCACTACGCGCCCTTGCCCGACCGGCCCGCGCTCGGCGACGAAGCGCATCATTGGGCGGCGGCTATTTTGGATGGCGACCTGCTGGTCTCAGTGCTGAGGGAAGTACCACAGGATGAAGGCGGAGACGGTGAGCAAAGCGGTCCCGAGCACGTAGAAGAGCACTGCGCCGCCGCCATCCTGTCGGAGGGTAACGGAACGTTCACCGGCTCGTAGACGATCGGCGTTGTTCATGTCGCAAGCCTAGCGCACCGCAAGCGAGGTTACAATGACCGGCCTCACGCACGCTTGGGCTGCCATGCCCACCGCCACCGGCCTGAATGCCGGCTGAATGCAGGCTGAACGGTCCGCAGGCACGGGTCTGCAGCGCGTCGTACCCTAAAAGCCAAGGGCGTCTCCTTAGACCGGAGCTGAACCATGAACACGCGCCGCATTGTGGGCTTTTCTTCTGCAGTTGTGCTGAGTGTGTTGATCTGCGCCGGACCCAGTTTCGCCATCCCGCACGCGACCGCACCGGTTACAGAACAAGACCGCGATTCGCTCATCGGAGCGGGCACGCTCGTCAAGGTCGAGATGTTGCAGACGGTGTCGTCTGCGCATAGCCGGGCCGGCGACCTCTTCCGCTTTCGTGTCCTCGACAACGTGATGGCGGGTGAGCGCATCGCGGTTCCGGCCGGCGTCGAAGGTTCGGGCAAAGTCTTAGAAGCGCATCCCGCACGCGGCGGACGGACCAACGGCCGGCTGCGTGTGGAATTTGACCCCGTGCAGCTGCCGGACGGCACGAAGG
>JALYZS010000372.1 GCA_030948745.1 Vulcanimicrobiota bacterium
ACGTTGAACGGCCAGTTGCCGCAACCGTCGTACACCGGGTCGTACGTGCCCTTGGCCGCGCTCGGAACATCGATATCCCATTCCGGGTGCTGCAACGATTTCGCCCAATACGCCATCACCATGGAGACGCTCGTGGGGCTGCACCACGCGTCGCCGCCGCCACCCAACCCATCCGGCGATTCCATGACGCGCTGGGTGCGCTGCGGCACCTCGATGTCCGCACCCCAGGCGGCATGGTCCTCGATGGCGGTCGCGGCCTGATCAGAATCGGTGGTCACCGCGATGGCACGCAGGAGCGGTGCGCTTTGCCGTTCGCCTGCATGCACCACCGCTTTGACTTGCAACGCCGTGCCGCTGTCGTTGAGATGCAGCGTATCCACGTCGACGTGCCCATCCGCATCGGATTGTTTGGCGACCGAATGGCGGTTGGCAGGCGGATATTCGCTGCTCCAGTGGCCCATCGCATACCAGCCCGTCCAGCGCGTCCCGATCCGCGCACGCAACATGAACTCGATCCACGAGCCGGCGGGTGTTTGCGCGTTCCACGACACGACGGCTTCGCGAAAACCTGCCGGCACTTCGCGCACGGGCGAAAGGTAATCGACGCTGACCGGCTGGGTAAAACGCTCGACCCACAAGTGCGGATTGACGGGCGTCGGTTGGGCGCTTGCCATCGCCACGGAACTTACGATGCCCGCCGCCAGGGATGCAACACGGATCAGATCTCCCATTCCCAAGCATTCCAGTAGTCGGTGATGACCGGCGACGGTTTGAAGTTCTTCAGGTCGCTGTTCGCGGCGATCTTGACGCGCTCCCAATAGATGACCACCGCGGGCACCTCGCGCAGCATGATCTTCCAGGCCTGCTCGTAATCGCGGCGGCGCTGTGCCTGGTCATACGTGAGTTCAGCGTCTTTGTAGTACGCGTCGACCTGCCGGTTGCAGTAAAAATCGGTGTTCGAGCCATGCGGCGGGAAGTAGTCGCAGCCCCATGTGCCCAGCGCGTCGGGATCAACGCCTTCGGTGTTGACGATCCACGACAGGTCGTACTTGTTGCCGTACAGCGGACCATCCGGTGCGAAGAGCACAGCACCGGCATAATTCTTGATCGTCAGCTCCACGCCGATCGCCTTGAGCTCCTGGGCGGCGAGCGCTTCCGCGTTGGCATTCGGCCGGTTGTCCGTGGTCGACGAGATGGAAAGCGATAGACGTTCTCCATCTTTTGCGCGCACGCCGTCAGGTCCCATCTTCCACCCGGCTCCGTCGAGCAGGCGGGCCGCGTCGCGCGGATCGTAGGGAATGGGCGGCAGCGAGTTGGCGGCCCAAGAGAAGGGCGGGACATCCGACGCCGCGCGCACGCCGAGCCCGGCGTACACGTCGTGGATGATCTTGGGGAAGTCGATGCCCTCGGCGATCGCGCGACGCACATCCGGATCGCGCAACATCGGGCGGCTGGTATTGAAGTCCAAGTGACGATAGTTGGCGAGCAGTTCGGTATAGACGCGGATGCCCTGGATTTGGGGCAGCTGGGGCGTCAAGGGTGCTGAGACGCCGTCGATCAGGTCGAGCTCGTGGGTGCGCAATGCGTTCAGCTGCGTGTTGGGATTCGAGATCATCTTCATGTCGATCTCGCGCACGTGCGCCGGCCCGCGCCAGTAACGCTCGTTCGGCACGAAGATCAAGTCCGATCCGTGCAGCCACTGTTTGAGCTTGAAGGGTCCGTCGCCGATCGGATTCGCATCGTACGATATGTTCTTGAGGTTCTTGTAACCGCGCAGAACGTGCGCGGGCAGCGGCGGGAAGGACCCCTCGGAGAACAAGTAGACGAGCGGACTGTACGGGCCCTTCAAAACGAGCGTGACTTGGTGCGGCGAGTCGGCGATGATCGACTGGATCCGGTCGTATCCCGCCGTGTAGACGACGGCGTTGTTGCCGTCCACGATCGCATGCCAGGTGAAGATCACGTCCTCTGCGGTGACCGGCACGCCATCCGACCACACGGCATTCGGCCGCAGTTCGAAGGTGATGCGGCGTCCGTCTTGACTGATGAGCCCGTTTTGCAACGTGGGAAAACGCATGGCGAGCGCGGGCACCGGATGCAGATGTTCGTCATAGCGGAAAAACGGTTCGAACAAGAGGGCGGTGACGTCATCCGCCGACGCCTGGTTCGAGAACATGCGCACCAGGGTGTTCGGTTCTTCAGTGTTCGACGTGCGCACGATACCCGGAATCGTGTAGCTGTGGCGGCCAGCCGTGGGGCTCGCGCTTTGCACCGCGACCTTGCTGCACCCAGCAAACGAGAACACTCCGCCAAGCAGCAGCGTTGCGACGAGCAGCACGGAGACGGCGTGCGCGTATCTCATGTCGTCACCGCGGCGCGCCAGGCGGTGGCTTTCGGAGTCGTCTGTGCGGCACGGCGTATCGCATCCCATAGCTTGGCCCCGCCGAAGCGGACGACATCGTCCGCCGGAAGACCGTTCTCGCGCTCGGCGGCTGCGACGGCGGCGCGCGCGGACGCTTCGTCCAAGCGGCCCGTGTTGAGCGCGATCGCGACACAGGCGGCCGGTTTGATCGGCGCGAGCAGCGACTCGTAGCTGCGGCGCAGCTCGCTCAACGGCGGAATGGGGACGTCGAAGTCCTCGACGTTTTCGCGACCGCTCTCGTGGCACAAGATGAGCATGTCGGGAGG
>JALYZS010000016.1 GCA_030948745.1 Vulcanimicrobiota bacterium
CGTGCAAGCTGCCGTTCCAATTCTTCTATCCGACGGGCAAGAAACAAGACCGGGCGCCGCAGCCCAAATACCCGCAATACTACGCCGATGCGGCCGTGATCGCGGGCGACTTCCACTTCATCCGCCAGCACATGCCCGACCGGCTCGACGGCAAGACCATCATCACGAACACGGTGACGCAAGCCAACGTGGAAGAGCTGCGTGAGCGCGGCGCCGAGCGCCTGGTCACGAGCACCCCGAATCTGGAAGGCCGCTCCTTCGGCACCAACGTGATGGAAGCCGCGCTCTTGGCCATCATGGGCAAGCGCTGGGAGGACGTCGGTGAGGCCGACTACCGCGCGCTGCTGCAGCGTCTGGATTTCAAGCCGCACGTCGAGCAGTTGCGACGCGTTGCGGGAGTTTCACCTACCGCTTTAAGGGAGCACCGATGACCGAAAAAGAGACTGTTCTCACCGAAGACGGCTTAAAAAAACTCGAGGGCGAGCTCGACGAGCTGAAGACCGTTCACCGAAAAGAGGTGAACGACCGCATCCGCCAAGCCAAAGAATTCGGCGACATCTCTGAAAACGCCGAGTACGAAGACGCCAAGCAAGAGCAGGCCTTCATCGAGGGCCGCATCATGAAGCTCGAGGCGATGATCCGCAACGCGAAGATCATCCACGAGGGGGAAGGCGGCGCGGACGAAGTCCACCTGGGCAGCACGGTTAAGGTGCGACACCTGGGCAACAACACCGACGCGGAGTACACCATCGTCGGCAGCGCCGAAAGCGATCCGGTCAACGCGAAGATCTCCAACGACTCGCCCATCGGCCGTTCGCTCATCGGGGCAAAGCCGGGCCAGACGGTCACCGCCTCTGCCCCGAACGGCGACATCCAGCTCAAGATCGTGAGCATCCGCGCCAACCGCAAGAGCCCGAAATCGAAAAAATAGGAACATCTGAGGAGGTCGGCTCGACCGAAGCCGAGCTCATCCGCGCGCGCCGCACCAAACTGGATGCGCTGCGCGCGGCCGGTCAGGATCCGTTCGCGGTCACCACCTTCGATCGCAGTGACGTCATCAGCGCCGTCCGTGCGCGCTTCGAAACGCTCGCGGTGGGCGAACACGGTGCCGAAAAGGTGCGCCTCGCCGGCCGCCTGCAGCCGCTGCGGCGCATGGGCAAGAAGATCTTGTTCGCCGACATCGCCGATCAGAGCGGCCGCATCCAACTGTACTTTCGTCACGATTCGCTCGCGGATGGGTTTGCGACCGTCGACCTGCTCGATCGCGGCGACATCATCGGCGTCGCCGGCGCTCCCTTCCGCACGAAGACAGGCGAGCTCTCGATCGCGGCGGAGGAGCTGCGCGTGCTCTCCAAAGCGCTGCGTCCGCTGCCCGAGAAATGGCAAGGCTTGACCGATCCTGAGACGCGCTACCGGCGGCGCTACGTGGACCTCATGGTGAACCGCCCGGTGCTGGACACGATGCTGCTACGCAGCCGTATCATCGCGAGCATCCGCCGTCACCTTGATGATCGAGGCTACGTGGAGGTCGAGACGCCGACGCTGCTTTCCGTCGCGGGCGGTGCCCACGCGCGGCCTTTCCTCACCCACTCGCACGCGCTCGACCTACGCCTGCAGCTGCGCATCGCCACCGAGCTCAATCTCAAACGTTGTATCGTCGGCGGCATGGAGAAGGTGTACGAGATCGGACGCATCTTCCGCAATGAAGGCGTCGATCGCACGCACAACCCAGAGTTCACGATGCTCGAGCTCTACGAGGCGTACACCGACATCCATGGCATGATGCGGCTGAGCGAGGACGTCCTCACCACCGCTGCTGAGGCCGCCGGCGTGCACGGCAAACACGAGTACCGTGGGAGCTTCATCTCCGTGCAGCGGCCCTTTGCGCGCATCGCCTATCTCGAGGCCATGCAGCGTTGGGGAAATTTCGAACGCGCCGACGTGCTCGAGGAGCGCCGCGCGCGGGCGGCCGCGCAGCGGCTGGGCATCGTGCTGGACCGCAACGCAAGCCACGCGCACGTCGTGGACAAGCTGTTCGAAGCGACGGTCGAGCCGCAACTCGTCGACCCGATCTTCGTCACCGACTTTCCGGTCTTGCTGTCACCCCTGGCCAAGCGCAAGCCCGGGGACCCGCAGTTGGTGGAACGCTTCGAGCTCTTCGTCGCGAACATGGAGTTCGCGAATGCCTTTTCGGAGCTCAACGATCCCGACGACCAGCGCGAGCGGTTCGTCGCGCAAGCGCAAGCACGCGCCAGCGGAGACGATGAAGCGCCCGAACCGGATTGGGACTATGTCCAGGCGCTTGAATACGGTATGCCGCCCACCGGCGGGATCGGGATGGGCATCGACCGCATCGTCATGTTCTTCGCGAACCAAGACAGCCTCCGTGACGTGTTGCTGTTCCCGCTGCAGAAACCGCAATAGCGCGTGGGCGCCGTTCGTTGCTTGCGCGGGCGCCCACGTGCAGGTGGTAACATCGAGATCTCGCTTACAGCCGGATCTTCGGACCCCAGCCGCCGAAGTGACCCGTGTTCTCCGCTGTGTAGCGGATGACTCTGTTCATGCCGAGCACCGGATCGTTGTTCTCGTTTTCGTTCTTCGCACGTTCGTTCATGGTGGTCTCCCTTTCGCAGCCTGGGCGCGACAGCCGCGCCTCACACCGCAACTATAGCGCAGGCGTCCCCCGCGCCGACTCGGGGCTTCTACGCATCCTGCGCGCTGCGCAGTACCTATTTCGTAGGCGGACCGCCCGCGTGAGTACCTAGGGGCCGGCATGCGGACCCTCGCGCTCGTCGTCGAATACGATGGCAGCGGCTACCGCGGCTTTGCGCGCCAGACGGGGGCACCCTCGATCGCCCAGGAGCTCGAAACCGCGCTTTCGATCCTGCTGGGGCATTCCGTCCGCCTCGTCGCCGCCGGCCGGACCGATGCAGGCGTGCACGCCACGGGGCAAGTCGTCAGCTTCACGACCGACAGTGATTTCCCAATCGAACGGCTGCCGATCGCGGTCAGCGCGCTCTTGCGCGAGCGGAGCATCGCCGTCGTGCGCGCCGTGACGCGAGCGGCAGGCTTCTCAGCGCGGTTCGATGCGCTGGCACGCAGCTACCATTACAGGATCCTCAATCGTGTCGCGCCGTCACCCTTGGAGCGATCGCGGGTCTTCCATGTCGGCGCGCCGCTCGACGTCGAGTCCATGCGTATGGCGGCCGAAGCGTTGCGCGGCACCCACGACTTCGCCGCGCTGAGCGCGGCCGACCCAGCCGTGGAGAAGACGATCAGGACTGTGAGCCACATCGACGTCGCGAGGTCCGGAGACTTCGTGCAGCTCGACGTCACCGCGGACTCGTTCTTGCATCACATGGTGCGGGTGCTCACCGGCACGCTTATCGAGGTGGGCAGGCACCGCCGTTCCGCGCGCAGCATCCCGGCAGTGCTCGCCAGCGGCCGGCGGGAGCAAGCAGGCTTCACGGCACCGCCCCACGGCCTCTACCTGACGCACGTGACCTACGCCGACCCGTTGTAGCACGGCCAATACCGCAGTCAATGGCTTGACGGAGCTTTGCAGGCTCAGGTAGAATCTTGGGGTTGACGCCGATGCAGGCGCCTTTTTTCTTCTGACCCGGATAGGTACGACATGACGACCACCCTCACCGCGAAGCAGGCCGTCCGGCGCGACTGGCACGTGGTGGACGCGGACGGCAAGACACTCGGGCGGCTCGCCGCGCGCGTCGCGAGCGTGCTCATCGGCAAACACAAGCCCGACTATACCCCGCATGCGGACAGCGGCGACTTCGTCGTCGTGATCAACGCGGCCAAGATCCACCTCACCGGCAAGAAGTGGACGAAGAAAGAATATTTCCGTCACTCGCAGTTCCCCGGTGGTCTGCGCCGGCGCACAGCGGCTGAGGTGCACGCCGCCGAACCGACGCGCATCCTTGAGATGGCGGTTCGCGGCATGCTGCCGACGAACCACCTGCGCGCGCCACGCATGAAACGTCTGCGCGTCTTCCCTGCCGCTGCGCATGGCCATGAAGCGCAAAAACCGAAACCATTGCAAGGAATAGCATGAGCCCAACAGGCACTGATTTCTCTGCCACCGGCCGTCGCAAGCGCGCGGTCACGCGCGTGCGCATGTCGCTCGGGCAGGGCGAGATCACGATCAACGGGCGGCCGGTCGAGGCCTACCTCGGCCGTGCGTCACTGTTGCAAGTCGTGCTCCAGCCGCTCGAACTGACCAACAGCAGTGCCCGTTTCAACGTCACGATCACGGCGCACGGCGGCGGTCTATCCGGACAGGCGGGCGCTATCCGCCACGGCATCGCGCGCGCGCTCGTGCGCATGGACGAGAGCCTGCGGCCCGTGCTGCGCAAGGCTGGCTTCCTCACCCGCGACCCGCGCGAGAAAGAGTCGAAGAAGTACGGCCGCAAACGCGCCCGCAAACGCTTCCAGTTCAGCAAACGCTGATCGTTCAGCCCGACCCTTAGGTAGCCCGCCGCTTGTCCGCATACATGGCCGCGTCCGCGCGCGCAACCAGATCGCGCTTGTTGTCACCGTCGCGCGGATAGACCGCAATACCGGCCGAGAGCTCGATCGGAATGGGCAAGAACCCTGCCTCCGCATGCTCCCCGATGCGCTGCCGGACGCGGTCGAGCAGCAGTCGGGCGCCCTGCTCGTCGGACTGCGGCAGGATGACGAGGAATTCGTCACCGCCGTAGCGCCCCGCGATGTCGGTGGCGCGCAAGCTTTGGGTGAGGATCGTCGCCATGAAGCGCAGCACTTCGTCCCCCGCTTGATGGCCGAAGTTGTCGTTGAACGCCTTGAAGTTGTTGAGGTCGAACAGCACGATCGCAAGCGGCTGGGTCGCCCGGTTGGCGCGCATGAGCTCTTGTTCCAAGCGCCCGTGCAGGTAGCGGTGGTTGAAAAGCCCGGTGAGCGAGTCTTCGTTCGCGCGCTCACGAGCACGTTCGTACAGGCGCGCATTGCGCACGCCGAGCGCGAGCTGCGTGCCGATCGTCTCCAGCACGCCGAGCTGTTCGGGGCTGAAGGTGCGCGTTTCCGTCGTGGATCCCACGAGGATGCTGCCGATGAGCTGGCCTTCAGACATGATGGCGGCCGCGGCGCAACCGCGTAGGCGCTGCTCGAGAAACTCTTGCCGGCTGCCGTCAAAACGCTCGTCCGCCTGCGCGTCGGAGGTGGCGACGGACCGCTGTTGCTGCAGCAGGTGCAGCAGCCCGGCGTCGCGTTTGAGCGCAAAGCGCGCGCCGACAACCGTCGGTCCGGCCTGGGTCCAATAATCCGCGGCGATCTCGCTCTCGCTGTGCTGCTCGTTGTACATGCTGATGAGGCAGCGCTCGGCATGCACCCCCGCCGCGATCTTCTCGGCCGCGGTCGCGAGCATGCGGTTGAGGTGCAACGTGGAGTTGACGGCCGCACCGACCTCGCCCACGAGCTGCAGTTCTTCTTGGCGGCGCTCTAGGTAACGGGCGTGTTCTTCGGTGTTCGCGGTGGCCGTTTCGAGCGAGCGCAAGCGCTCCGCCGCGGTCGCGTACTGGCGCGCGTTGGACATGGATACCGCCATCTGGTCGGCGATGGTTGCGAGCAGCCGGCGATCGCGTCCGGCGAAGCCATCGGTCGTGGTGCTCTCCACCGTGAGCACGCCGAGCACTTCGTCCTGCAGCTTCAAAGGATAGCCGATGAACGAGCGCACCTCGGGGGCGGCTTCGATGTAACGCGCGTAGGAGCGCACGTCACGCACGTCGATCATCTGCGCGCCCTCGACGACCGCTCCCACGAGTCCGCTGTCCACGGTTGGGTGCAGCGTGTCCGGGAGGACCGCATAGCCGACGCTTGCCTCGAGTGCGAGGCGCGGCGGCTCCTTGCGCAGCGAGAAGACCGCGAGGTGCGAATACCCGAGCTGGTCGCGCAGCATGCCCAGAATCTCTGCATAATGCACTTCGAGCGACGACGCGAGCGCACGGCCGACACGCGCGAGCAGGTCGTTGTCTTCGATGCGTTCGGCTAAGGTCTGCGCATCTTGCGCGCGGTGCATCGCGGCCGCCACCTGGTCGGCGAACACTTGCGCCAGGCGCGCCTCGCTGCTCGACAGCCGCACGATGCTCTGCCGGCCGTGCAGCGCAAGGCTGCCAACGAGCCGGCCACGATAGGTGAACGGAATGAAGAAGACGTTGCGGATGCCCTCGGCGGCGACCAGCTCGCTTTGGCCGATGGTCGGCAGCGCTTCCGGCCCGACAAAGCGCTCCTTGGGCGGCTCACCGTACAGCTCGCGCAACATCGGGCCCGGCAGGACGCGCTGCTTGCGATAGGCTTCAGAAAGACCAAAGGTGGCGGCGAGCTCGAAATCGCCGCGCTCGTTCTCGAGGGCGATCGAGGCGGCGTCGGCATGGAATATGGAAGCCGCTTCGACGACAACCGCGGCCATGATGCGATCCAATTGCGCTTCCGAGCTCGTCAACACCGCCACGCGATGCAGCATCGTCAGCTCCGCCATGCGCCGTCGTTCTTCACGCAGCACGCCTGCGTTTTGGATGGCGGTCGCGGCTTGCTCCGCGACCTCGAGCAGAAACTCGACGTGGTGCTGGGAATACGCGTTCGACAAGCGCGACTGAGCCGACATGACGCCGATGATCCGTTCACCCAGGCGCATCGGCACCACCAGGACCGTACCTGCCGTCGCCGGCCCACCGTTGTTGGCGGCGGAGGGTTCGATCATGATCGGCTCGCCGTTCCGGAAGACCTGGTGGGCCAGGCCATCGCGTTCGGGTAGCGCATCGACGTGCACGCGTGTGCCCGCTTCGATCGCATACTCGGTGCGTAGCTGCCCGTCGGCGCTTTGCAGGGCGACGAAAAATGAGGGCGCATCCATGTGGCGCGCGACCTCCTCGTGGATGGCCGCGAACAGTTCTTCGAGATCGAGTTCGCCTGCGAAACGCGAGGCGCTATCGAGCAACGCTGCAAGGCGATCGGCACGATCGAGCGCATTCTCCGTGCGCCGCGCCAAATCGAGCGCGACGGCCGCAACGCGCGCGAATGCGCTGGGCGTGTACGTCCCGGCGGTCGAAAGCCGGCGCGCGACGCGATACGCGCACACGATCGTCGCCAGAGGCCGATGCTCGGCGTTGACGCGCAGCAGCAGGAGCGAGGCACCGTACAGGCGCTCGGCCACGGGGCGGAAGATGCCATCCAAGGTTTTGACGTCGTCGATCGCCACGACGTCGGCGCGGCTCGCGAAAAACGAAGCGACCGCTTCTGCCCGCAGCGGGCTCCCGGGCGGAACGGGGTCTCCGTCGCTGAGGCAGCCCAGGCTCACATAGGCCTGTGCCTGCTCGTCGAACACGTAGACTTCGGCGCCGCTCGCCCCGAGCAAGCCAAGGGCAGCCGTGCATAACGCATCCGCCGCATTGCGGCGCGAATCGTCAAGAGGACCGACGGCGCCCGGGGCCGTGAGGCTCCCGCCATCGGCTATTCGCTCAGCCACATCTACCCGACAATCGCATACACCGGCGTGAGACCCGCCTTCCCTTTGATGCGAGCCATGCGCCGGGTCGCCTGCAACCTTCCTTTGACGCGCTCATACGTCCGTTCGTCGCACAGAATCTGATTCGCTTGCGCCAGCGCCTGCAGTCGTGAGGCGAGATTGACCGCATCTCCTATGACTGTATATTCAAGCCGGCGCTCTGAACCGATATGCCCGGCCACCACTTCTCCGGTGGCCAGCCCGACGCTGACCGAGAGCGGATCGGTCACCCCCGGGGCATCGTTGCGCTCCCGCACCTGCTCCAGGATCTGACGCGCCGTGATCGTGGCGTGGAACGCGTCGTCGTCAGAGGCGACCGGAGCACCGAAGACGGCCATGACGCCGTCGCCGTAGAATTTGTCGAGCAGACCGCCGTTGGCGAACACGACGTTGACGAGCGGTCCGAGGTAGCGATTCAGCATGTCGACGACTTCCTCGGGCAGCAAGCGTTCGGAGAGCTCCGTGAAGCCGCGGATATCCGCGAACAGCATGGTAGCGGTCTGCCGCGTGCCGCCGAGCACGACCGCGTCAGGGTCCTTCATCAAGCCGCTCACGACGTGAGGCGCCAAGTAGCGCTCAAACGAGCGCACGATGCGCACGCTTTTCTCTTCCTGCGCATGCGCGGCTGCTTCGAGGGCGCGGCTTTCCGTCAGGTCATTGATGACGGCGGCGCTGCTGCCGCTGCTGGACGAGCCGCGCAGCGGGAAGAACGTCACCTGCAGCACCATCGGGCCGCGTACGAAATGCTGCCCGGGTATTTCCACTTGCAGGCGTGTATCGGGATCGGCGCGGTGCTGCTCGAGCAATGACGTGAAGCCCGGCAGCCAACCATTGAGGAAGCTGGCGTTGCGCCCGACGACCGTGGTTCCGGACATCCCGAACGTCAGCTCTGCGGCACGGTTGAACGCCGTGATGACGCCCTGGTCGTCGAACACCAACACGCCCGACGCGATCGACTCCAGCACTTCTTCGTTTTGCGCCTTGACGGTGGAGAGCTCGCGGAAGCTACGGCTGAGATCGTCGTAAAGCCGGGCGTTCTCGATGGCGACGGCTGCCTGGTCCGCGATCGTGGCAAGAAGCTCGGGGTCGTGGACGAGCAGCGCTTCGGTGTCGACGCGCGAGTCCACATAGATGACGCCGATGACGCCTTCCTTGCTGCGGATCGGCACGCAGATGATTGAGCGGATGTGCAGGGACTGCACCGCAGCGGCATTGTCGCCGCGCGCGTCGGTCGTGACCAGCGCTTGGCCTTGGCGCAGAACGCGCTCGACGATCGAGCGGCTCAGCGCGAATTCCGGTTTGTTCAGGATGCCGGGGTCGAGATGCGCGGTCGCACTCGAGTCGTTTGCGCCGCCCAATGGGTCGGGCACCAGGACGAACCCGCGCTCGGCACCGGTCGCGTCGACGGCCAAGTCGATGACGAGTTGCAGCAATGCACGCAGTTCCCGGACGGCGTTGATCGCCTTGCCCACCCGCAGCAAGATGTCGGCGCGGCGCCGCTGTTGTTCGAGTTCTGTTTCCAGCCGCTGCGCGCGCGTGGCCGTGACCTTGCCTTCGAGCTCGCGCTCCTTGACTTGCTGGCGCGCGTCACTCAGGAGGTCGAGCAGCTTTTCGACACCCCGGGTGCTCGGCGCCGGGCGTGAGGAACCCACCGCGCGCGACTCATCGAGCGCTTCGTCCAAGCGCGCTGCGATGCGATCCCAAGAATCGCTGGGCCGATCGGGGCGGCTGCTCACCTTAAGAATATCGGCACGAAACGTAAGCTTCGTCACGGCTTATCCAAACCGCGGACACGGGCACAGCCTAGCATCGCGGCATGAGCGAACCGGCTTTTGGATGCGTCGAAGAAGGGCTGCGCTTTGCCACGCTGCGTGCAGCCGTTCTGGCGGCTGACACAGCGAACGCCCGTACCCCTGGATTTCAACCCGTCGACGTCGAGCCCAGTCCTAGCTTCTCCGCGGATGGCGTGCGGTTTGCGGCCAGGCTGCACGAGACGGGAGCGCGCGGCACGGTGGGCGTGTTGCAGTTCAGCATGGCAGCCCAAGGACGCAACGCGGTCCGCTTCCACGCGCTGGCCGATCAAGAACGCGCGATGCTGCATGAGTTGCGCCTGGTCGCGCAAGAGGCACGGCGCTGACGTGCCTGCGGACATCTATGCCATCGCCGCGAGTGGCATGAGCGCGCAGCAGACGCAAATGGATTTGATCGCATCCAACCTCGCCAATGTCTCCACGTCGCGCAGCGCGACCGGCGGCCCATACCACCCGCGCAGCGCCATACTGCAAACGGCGACGTCATTCGATGACGTCTTCGCGCTCGCGAACCTGTCAGACGGCTTCGCGGGCAACGACGGCGTGAGCGATTGGTCAGCCCCGCCGGGGGTTGAAGTCGCAGCCATCGCCACCGAAACGGACAAGGAGGTAGACTCGATCGGGCAGATGGTCGCCCTCGTCGCCGCCGGACGCGGCTACGACGCCGACGTCGCGGTGCTGCAGAGCGCCAAGCAAATGGATCTGGAAGCGTCCGACATCGCGCGGTACGCATGACCCCGGTCGCACCTGTCGAGGCCATCGCGGCCCCAAGGTTGCCGGGACTTGACGCAGGGCAGAACAACGGCGCCGGTTTCGGCGTAGCCCTCGGGGGGGCACTCGACGCTCTCTCCGGCTCTTTGTCGCGAGCCGACCGCAGCGCGGCCGCGCTCGCATTCGACCGAGGCAGTATTGCGGACGCGGCCATCGCCCGCGCCAAGGCCGACGTCGCGCTTGAAGTCGCCGCAGTTGCGGCATCGCGGATCAGCGGTGCGCTGAACACGCTGATGCAAACCCAGGTCTGACTGCGGCCTCCGCACTGCTGATACGGTGATCGAGCGATGGCCGGCCGAGTGGACGTTTCACGCCAGGCAGTTCTGGAACAGATCGCGCGGGCGCGCGCTGATCATCGTCTGCCTGGCCGCGATCGCGCTGCTCGCATTCGCCGGCGTGTGGTGGGCAACGCGCGCGAGCGCGCGTGCGCCGCTATTCAGCGCGCCCCTGCATCCGGAGCAAGCGATTGAGGTGGAACGGGCCTTGACGCTTTGGAACGAAGCCTTCAGCGGCAACCCGGCGCACACCGAGATCGAAGTGCCGGCCGTTCGACGGCATGACATCCTGCTGCGTTTGACCCTGGCGGGTTTGCCGCACGGCTACGTCCCCACGAGCACGGATGTGCTGGCTGACGCTTCGGGCCTGCTCTTGACGCCGACGCTTGTGGATGACCGGCGCCGGGCCGGCATCCAAGGCGACCTCGTGGCAGGCCTGCGGCGTTTGGATGGTGTGCTTGACGCGGCGGTCGTCATCGCTCCCGCGACGGCAGATCTGCTGGATGAGAACCCTCTTCATAAGGAAGCGAGCGCGAGTGTGCAACTGCTGCTGCAGCCGGGCGCATCATTGTCGTCTGCGCAGATCGCCGGCATCGCGCGCTTCGTGTCGGCGGGCTACCCGGCGCTCAGCCCTGATCGCGTCACGATCGTCGACGGCTCGGGGAAGCTGCAGCTGCCGCAGAGCGCCGCCGATCCGTCGTTGTCGCGCGAGCTGCGGCTGCAAAGCTCGATCCAATCGGCGCTCGACAGCGTCTTGGGAGTGGGCGCGGCCGTCGTTCGCGTCAGCATCAGCCCCGGCGTCGCTGACAGCAGCCTGCAGACGACGCGTATCGTTCCCCATGGTGTGCTGCAATCGGAGATCGCGACCGAACACGGACACGAACAGTCGCGCGCCTTTGAAAAAGAACACTCGGTGCGGCGTTATGCTTACGATACGTTCGTCGAGCGGCGCAGCACCCCAGGGTCAGCCGGCGCGCGCGTGGCTGTCGCAGTGTTCCTCGATGCCGCGAAGGTCGCCCGCGTTTCGGTGCAGAGCATCGATGATCTCGTGCGCGCTGCAGCCGGAGCGCAACTCGCCCGCGGTGATGACGTGACCGTGCGAACATTGCCTTTCGTCTTGGTGCAGCCGCCTGCGGGCGCCCGTCCCTTTAATGGGCTCGGTACCGCTTGGACGATCGCCCTCGTCCTGGTGCTCGCCGCGGTAGGCGAAGCTGCCAGGCAGACGATCGTGGGAATGCGCCATGCTCGGCATGCAAACACGGCAGCGCACGTGCGTGCCGCGCTGCAGCGCGAACTGCCGCAGACAGCCGCCTACGTCTTGCGGGTGTTGCCGCACGACCTGCGCGACCAGGTGCTGGCCTCCTACGACGCCGAGTATCGCAGTGACGTGCGACGCCATCTGGAGCAAGCCGGATATGCTTGAAATTTTCCAGCCATTCGTGCCGCGCGCGGTGTCCGAGCCCACACCCGTCGAGCCGCTCACCCCGCCGGCGGAGGCGGCACAAAAACCTCCGCTTGCACCCGATCTGTCGCAGCACGAGCCGACCGCCGAGCAGCCGCCTTCCCAGACACCGCTGCGTGAGCCGCCGCCATTCGCGACGTTCGTGCAGGCGGCGCTCGAAGAGCACGATCGCGCAGCGCACATCCGGGCAGAGGCCGTGCGCTTGGCGTGCATCGCCACGGGTCGCATCCTGCGGCATGCGGTCGTCTTTGATCCCGCGGTCATCGTGCGCTTCGTGGAAGATGCCGTAGCTGCGACCCACGATCGCGCCGCGGTCACGTGCGTGCATCCCGTGCATGCGAGCGTTGTGGCAGCGCGCGGCATCAGTTGCCGCAGCGATGAGCGCCTGGCGTTCGGCGAGGTCGTCGTGGACCTGCCGACCGGGAGCATCGGTGCAAGTCTTGACGAACGAGCCGCACTGATCGTCAGGGCGACCGCGGATGGTTGAGTTGCCGCTGCACCACGGCCTGTGTGACGGGTTTGTGCGGCGCGGCCGGGTGACTGGCGTGCAAAGCGGGAGGGTTGTCGTCTGCATGCCCTTCGTGCAACACGGCGCGATCGTGGAGATCACGCGACACGACGGCAGCGTGGCGCACGCGGAAGCGGCAGAGCTGTTCGAGAGCGGCGCGATCTGCACGCCGCTGGATTCGATCGACGGCATCGCGCTCGGAGCGCCGGCAAGTACCACCCAGGCGGCGATCGGCGCCTATGCAGGTCCCGAGCTGCTCGGCCAAGTCGTCGACGCCTGGGGGCGCCCGGAAAACGGCCGCAGGCCGCAGGCCGGGCCGCGCACCGCAGCGGTGCCCTTAGCGCAACGGGCGCCGGTGACGCGGCCGCTGCACACAGGCGTCGCCGCCATCGATGCTTTCTGCACGCTCGGCAAAGGCCAGCGAGTCGGATTGTTCGCTGGTGCGGGCGTCGGCAAATCGACGCTTCTGCGCCAGATCGCCGATGGTGTGGAGTGCCAAGCCCACGTCCTCGCTCTTATCGGCGAACGAGCACGCGAGGCGAACGAGACTATTGACGCGATGCGTGCCTCCGACCGTTGGCGGCAAACGACGATCGTCTGCGCCACCGCCGGCGCACCTGCCGCTGATCGGCTCGCTGCCATGCAGTCCGCCTTGGCGCAGGCGGACTGGCTTTGCGCACAGGGGGCGGACGTCTTGTTCACGCTCGATTCGCTGACGCGCGTTGCGCAGGCGTGGCGCGAAGTCGCGCTCGGCGCCGGTCAACCGGCCGCACAGCGTGGCCATCCGGCGTCGATGCCGCAGCTGCTCGCGTCGATACTCGAGCGCGCAGGTCAGCGCACGTGCGGAAGCATCACCGCCGTGTGCGCCGTCCTCGTCGACGGCGACGATCCGTTCGAGCCCGTCAGCGATGCCGCGCGCGCGTTGCTCGACGGTCACATCATGTTGTCGCGCACCCTTGCCGACGCCGCACGATATCCGGCGATCGACATCTTGCGCAGTTCGAGCCGCCTCATGCGAGCGCTGACGAGCCGGCAGCAACGCCAGGACGCCGCCCTCTTGCGGCGTGCGCTGTATTCGCTCGAAGAGAGCGCTGATCTGGTGCAGATCGGCGCATACCAGCGAGGCGCGGATGCGTGGCTGGATGCAGCGCTCGACGTGCGTGCGGAGCTCGAAGCGTGGCTTTTCTCAGACGATGGAACTCGTCCTGACGGGAGGGAGATCCTCGCGCGCATCGCCGCGCGACTGCGATCGCTGGCTGGACAGGAAACGCCGCTGGCGTGAAGGACTAAGAAAAGGAGTCATTATGCACGTTGAACCGATGGTCAGTCACAGTCACTTCGTCGTCGCGAATGTGGACCAACCGGCATTGCGGCCCGACCCGTCGAGCACGACTGCGTTCAGGCCAGCCGACGCGACACAGATCCCCGACCAGCTCGTGACACTCGAAACGCGATTCTCGACGCTCTTCAAGCAATTGAGCAAGGAATTCGCTGCACTGGAAAAGCGCTTGACGCAAGCGATCGCGCAACTGGCCAAGAGCGCGACGTCGAGTGAGGTGCAGGCCGCTGAGCCGGCACCCAGCCGTGCGCCGCAACGACTGCGTTACGGCCGCATCGTGAGTGCCGCGGCGCAGCGAAACGAGGTCGATCCAGCCCTGCTCACGTCGGTCATCGGCCAGGAATCAGGCTTCGACCCGCGAGCGGTCTCCAAAGCCGGCGCGATGGGGCTCATGCAGCTCATGCCGGACACCGCGCGATCGTTGGGAGTCAAAGATCCGTTCGACCCTGCGCAAAACGTCGAAGGCGGCGCGCGCATGCTGCGCCAGCTGCTCGATCGCTATCACGGCAGAGTCGATTTCGCGTTGGCAGCGTACAATGCGGGGGCCGGAGTGGTGGACCGATACGGCGGCATACCTCCGTATGCCGAGACGCAGCAGTACGTGCGTGACATCCTTACGGCGTACCACAGCGACGCCCTGAGCACGACGCCGGCCTAGCGAGGCCGGGCCGAGCTTGGCTTGACAAGGAGCGTGCCGAAAGTCTACTATTATCGAGAATGATTCTCGCTTCTGGCAAACACGGTTTTTGCATCGCGTTTGCGATCCTCGCCCTGGGCGCTTGTTCGGCCCAAAGCGCACCGCACGCGCGGCCGCTTGCCGCTGCGGCACCAGGCACAAAAGTGGTGAGCCCCAACGTCGTCGTCACCACTTCAACCATCGCGGCCCTCGCGTCGTCGGTCGCAGGTTCCCGCATCCAGATCCATACCCTCGTGCCGCTGGGCGCATCACCGGAGACCTACGAACCGACGCCGCGAGATATCGTGATGCTCGAGCGGACGGATCTTTTGATCGAGAACGGCGCCGGCCTCGAGGCGTGGCTGCGGAAGATCATCGCCTCGGCGCGCTCGTCTCACATGAGCGTTCTCGTGCTGAGCACCGGACTGACGGTGGCCGCATCGACGAACGCGCCTGGCGCGGCCTCGCCCAGCGGCTATGCAAACCCGCACCTGTGGCTCGATCCTGTCTTTGCTCAGGCCTACGTGCGACGCATCAGCGCTGCACTCGTGCGGCTCGATCCCGCCGGTGCGGCGATTTACAGGCACAACGCGTCCGCGGAGTTGCAACGGCTGCGCGCGCTGGACGTGTGGATCCGGTCGCGCATGGCCACCGTGCCGCCCGCAAACCGCGTCATGATCACGTTCCACGACGCCTGGTTCTACTTCGACCGGCGCTATGGCATCGTCGATCTCGGGTCAGTGGTGACGGCGCCGGGACGCGAGCCTTCGGCGGCGGACTTCGCCGCGCTCATCGCCAAGGCCAAGGCGAATCGGGTGCGGGCGATCTTCGGCGAGCCCGAATACTCCCCCAAGCTCGTGGAGCAATTAGCTTCGAGCGCTCACATCCGTATCGTCGCCAACCTTTACGACGATTCTCTCGGTCAGTCGCCCCAGCTGTCCAGCTACGAAGGCATGCTGCGCTATGATGTCGATACGATCGTGCAGGCTCTGAGAAATGGCTGACTTTCCAGAAGGTCACGATCACACGCATGTGCCTGCCGCGCTGCCGCCCACCGTCGGCATCCACACGCAAGCGATCGCTCCTGGCGCGCCGCATCTACATGGCCACGCCGGCCATCCGCAGGCGCGCAGAGGCGGTCAGGCCGCTCCCCACGACGCTGTCGCCCCGTCCGATAACGCCGTTCTCATCGATGGCGTGTGCGCCGGCTACTTCGGTCGCGACGTGCTCGACGAGGTTAGCTTCGCCGTGCGCCGCGGGGAATTCATCGGCATCATCGGTCCGAACGGTTCGGGTAAGTCGACGCTGCTGAAGGTCATCGCGGGATTGCTCCCGGTCCAATGCGGCGACGTGGCGGTCTTCGGACGGCGGCCGCGCCGCGCCGTGCAACGTCTCATCGGCTACGTGCCGCAGAGCGAGTCCGTAAACTGGTCGTTCCCCATCACCGTGCTCGGCACGGTCCTCATGGGCACCTACCCGGCCTTGGGGTTCTTCCGCAGGCCAGGGCAGGCGGAACGGCAGGCAGCACAGCGCGCCATCCACCAGGTCGGGATGAGCGACTTCGCGGACACGCAGATCTCGCAACTTTCCGGCGGGCAGCAACAGCGCGTCTTCCTCGCGCGCGCGCTCGTCCAGGATCCGCAGCTGCTGCTACTGGATGAACCGATCGCCGGGGTTGACGCGACCACACAGCACGCGATCTTTACGTTGCTCGAGGACCTGCAACGCAAGGGCACCACGATCATCGTGACCACGCACGACCTTTCGTGCGTCGCAGAATGGTTCGACAAAGTGCTCGCGCTCAATCATCACGTGATCGCATACGCCGCCCCTGAGATCGTGCTCACGCGCGAGATCCTGTCGGCGACGTTCGGCAGCCACGTGCTCGTCGGCGCGGAGCGCTGAGCGTGGAGCTCCTCACCGCCCCGCTGCAGAACGACTTCATGGTGCGTGCGTTGATCGCGGCGACGCTCATAGGACTGGTCTGCTCGGTGGTGGGCGTCTACGTCGTGCTGCGCAACCTCTCGTTCATCGGCGACGGCTTGGCGCACGCCTCGTTCGCAGGCATCGTCATCGCGTACCTCTGGAAGGGCGACCTCTACGTCGGCGGGCTGGTCTTCGCGGTCCTGACGGCGCTGGGCATCGGCATCGTGAGCAAGAAGTCTGAGGTCTCGCTCGACACCGCCATCGGCGTTTTCTTCACCGCCGCGTTCGCCCTCGGCATCCTGCTCATGTCGCGCGTGCAGAACTACGTCATCGATCTACAGGATTTTTTGTTCGGCAATGTGCTCTCGATCGATCGGCGCGATATCCTCGTCGTGGCGGTCCTGGTCGTGCTCGTCTTGGGTACGGTGGGCGTGCTCTACAAGGAGCTGCTGTTCGCCTCGTTCGACCCGGTCGCGGCGGAGGCGAGCGGCATCCCGGTCGAGGCGCTCTCGCATCTGCTGCTTGTGATGCTCGCGGTGACGATCATCGTGTCGCTGCAGGCAGCCGGCATCGTCTTGGTCGCGGCGCTGCTCGTGACACCGGCGGCGACGGCCTATCAGCTCACCAACCGCTTCGACGCGATGATGTTGATATCGGCCTGCGTTGGGGTGAGTTCGGCGATCGTCGGTCTGTACGTCTCGTAC
>JALYZS010000021.1 GCA_030948745.1 Vulcanimicrobiota bacterium
ATCATGCAGTTCCACATGACGTTGCGCTCATGAGCGGCACGCCCATCGTCGCGATCGTCGGGCGCCCGAACGTCGGCAAGTCCGCCCTCTTCAACCGCTTGATCGGCAAGCGCGTCGCGATCGTCGAAGAGACGGCAGGCGTCACGCGCGACCGGCTGTACGGCGTCGTGGACTGGGCCGGGCGGCAGTTCACCCTCGTCGATACGGGTGGTATCGAGGTCGGGGATGTCGACGACCTGACGCTGCAGACCAGGCTGCAGACCCAGCTTGCGATCGACGAAGCCGATCTCATCCTCTTCCTCGTTGATGCCAAGACCGGGGTGATGCCCGGCGACCAGGACGTGGCCGAGCTCTTGCGCCGCAGCGCCGCCAGCGTGATGCTTGTGGCGAACAAAGTGGAGTCTCCCGCCAGCGCAGCGACGATCTACGAGTTCTGCTCGCTCGGCTTCGGCGTGCCGCTGGCGGTGTCGTCCATCCATGGACTGCAAAGCGGCGATCTGCTGGACGCAATCGTCGAGCGTTTGCCCGCTGCACAACCGACCGCTGTGGATGAGGATGAGAATACCATCCGTTTGAGCATTGTGGGCCAGCCGAACGTGGGAAAGTCGTCGCTCGTCAATGCGCTCCTCGGCACGAGCCGGGCCGTCGTCTCAAGCGAGCCCGGCACGACACGCGATCCCACCGACAGCGAGATCATCGTGGGCGGCCAGCGCTTCGTCATCATCGACACCGCCGGCATCCGCCGCCACGCGAAACGGGGCAACGCGATCGAGCAGTACTCTTCGCTGCGCGCGATCTCGGCCATCAGCCGCTGCGACGTCGGCCTCGTGCTCATCGACGCGCTGGCAGGCGCGACCGCGCAGGATCAGCGCATCGCCGGGCTGGCGGTCGAAGAAGGCAAAGGGTTGATCATCCTCGTCAACAAGATCGACCTGGTCAACAGTGAGAGTTTCGATCGCGAACAGGCGACCGATATCTTGCGCAAGGAGTTCGCATTCGCGCCGTTCGCCGTCATCATCTATGGATCGGCGCTCACGCACAAGGGCATCCATAAGATCTGGAACGTCGTCAATGCGGTCTCGGCCGAGCGCCGCAAACGCGTGCCGACCGCCAAGCTGAATCAGGTCGTCCGCGACGCCTTCCGCCTGCGCCCGCCGGCACCGTTCCGCGGGCATGTCTTGAAGTGCTTCTATGTGACGCAGGGCGATGTCGCACCGCCCACGTTCGTCTTCTTCGTCAACGACCCGCGCCTGCTGCACTTCTCCTACCAGCGCTACCTCGAGAACAACCTGCGCGAAGAGTTCGCCTTCACTGGCACGCCGCTGCGCTTCGTGTTCCGTCCGCGCGTGCAGCAAGACCGCGTTGATGCCGAGCAGCTCATCACCTCGGCAGCGCGCGAGGACGAAGCGTGACGCTGCTCGCCCTGGGATTGCTCGGGGCATATCTGGTGGGCTCGATCCCGTTCGGCATCATCGTCGGCAAAGGTATCTTCGGTGTCGACCCGCGGACGGTGGGCAGCGGCAACATCGGCGCGGCGAATTCATTGCGCGCGCTGGGGCGCGGTGGCGCACTGCTCGTGCTCGTCGGCGACATCCTCAAGGGCGTGCTGCCGACGCTGCTCGCCACACGCCTGCTGCCGTATGGCCACTGGGGCATCGCCGCTGCCGGTCTGGCGACCATCCTGGGCCACAACTGGTCGGTGTTCCTCGCATTCCGCGGGGGCAAAGGCGTCGCCACCGGCTTGGGCGTACTCGTGGTCTTGTCGTGGCCGGCGACGGTGGTCTTCGCCGTCGTGTGGCTCGCGATGGTCGCAGCCACGCGCTATGCGTCGCTCGGCTCCATACTCGCGAATGCCGCGATCCCCGTCAGCTTGGTCGTGTTGCGAGCTCCGCCGTGGTACACGGCGTATGGCGTCGTCGCGCTCGTCCTCGTGTTGTGGCGCCACGCCGGCAACCTGCAGCGGTTGCTGGCGGGCACCGAACTGCGCGTCGGCGCATCCAAGGAGCAAAACGCAGAACGATGATTTCGAGCAATGATTTCCGCACCGGCGTCACGATCGTCGTGGACGGGCAGCTGTGGACGGTCGTCGATTTCCAACACGTCAAACCGGGCAAGGGGTCGGCATTCGTGCGAACCAGGCTGAAAAGCGTCTTGCGCGGCAACGTGCTCGAGAAGACCTTCCGCGCGGGCGAGATGCTCGAACGGGCGATCATCGAGACGCGCGAGATGCAATATCTGTACGGCAGTGGCGACGAATACCACTTCATGGACAACACCAATTACGAGCAGCTCCACCTGGGCCACGACCTGCTCGGCGATAACGTCGACCTGCTCAAAGAAGGCTTGACCATCAACGTGCAGTTCCACGACGGCAAAGTCATCGCCGCCGAACTGCCCAATCACGTCGAGCTCAAGGTGGTCGAAACCGATCCCGGCTACCGCGGCGACACGGCCACCAACGTGCAGAAGTCCGCCAAGCTTGAGACCGGCGGCACCGTCAACGTGCCGCTGTTCATCAACCCGGGCGACACCGTGCGCATCGACACGCGCGAACGCCGCTACGTCTCCCGCGTCTAGGCGCGCGTCCGGGCAGCCACCCGCTTCTTGCACCAGCGGTCGCTCAAGGCCGCCTTGTACGCGTGCGATCTGCATTTGAGGACGATCTCGTACTTGAGCGCCGCGCTGCGCGACGCCAGGCGCCGCACGTAGACGAGGCGCACGGGCAGCTTGCCGCGCAGAATCCGCGAACCGCGGCCTGCGTTGTGGACTGCGACACGGGCCTGGGGATCGCGCGCGTAGCCGCAGTACAGGGAACCGTCGCGCGCGCGCACGAGATAGACGAAATGGCTCACGATGAACTGGCTTGAGGTTCTCGCCTACATCGCGCTCGGCCTATTCGCGGGCACGTACGGCACCCTTGTGGGCGTGGGCGGCGGTCTGTTCCTAGTGCCGGCCCTCATCTTCTTCGCGCACTTACCGCCCAAAGAAGCCGCGGGGACGTCGATGGCGGTCGTGCTCGCGAACGCTGCATCCGGATCGTTCTCATACTTGCGCCAGCGGCGCGTCGCGCTGCGCACCGGGGTTGTATTCGCAGCCGCCGGGCTGCCCGGCGCGCTGCTCGGCGGATACATCGATCAGCTGTTGCCGCGCGCCGTGCTGGGTCTATTGCTGGGAATATTTTTGCTGATCTTAGCACTGCGCTTGCTGCTCCAAAAACCGCAGCCCGGCTCGCCGGCGGATGTCCACGCTGCTCACACCAGCCAGTGGAGTGCAGTGCTCATCGCGGTCGGGGCGGGTTTCATCGCGAGCATGTTCGGCGTCGGCGGAGGGATCATGTATGTGCCGCTGATGCTGTACGTGCTGCGCTACGCGCCTCACATCGCAACCGCCACGTCGACGTTCACCATCGCCCTCACGGCGCTGCTCGGCACCGCTTCGCATGCCTATTTCGGCGATATCCACTATGCGGCAGCGGCGATGTTGGCGGTGGGTGCCATCGCGGGCGCGCAGATCGGCGTCCTCCTCTCCACAAGGATTCAGGCGGCGCCGCTCGTCCGTTTGTTCGCGGCCGCGGTGCTCGCTTCAGCGCTGTGGCTTATCTACCGCGCGGTGCACTAGCCGGCGGACCCTGCCAGCGTGGAAACTTGGAATGATCGACGCCGAGCGCATCGAGCGCCTTGCCGACGGTGTGGTCGATGATGTCGTCAAGCGTCTTGGGCAGGGTGTAAAAGGCCGGGATGGGCGGCAAGATGGTCGCGCCGATCTCGGCCAGCTGCGTCAACGTCCGCAAATGTCCGAGGTGCAGCGGCGTCTCACGCACGACCAAGACCAGCCGGCGGCGTTCCTTAAGGCACACGTCCGCAGCGCGCACGAGCAGGTTGTCGTTGTGGGAGTAGGCGATCGCGGCGGCCGTCTTGATGGAACAGGGCACGATCACCATGCCGTCGGTCTTGAACGATCCGCTCGAGACCGGGGCGGCCACATCGTCCGGATCGTGCACGAAGTCGGCCAGCTTCTCCAGGTCGTGGGGATGCATGCTCGTCTCGATCTGCAAGGTCTGGCGCGCCTGCGCGCTCATGATGAGATGGACGATCGCGCCCGGGATCGCGCGCAACGTCTCCAGCAGGCGCGCGCCATAGATGCTGCCGCTAGCGCCGCTGATCCCGACGATGTATCTGGCCACGCAGGCGCTCTTCCGTCACAGCTCGCGCACGACCATCTCGACGTGTGCGTTAAATCGCTTCGGCGAGCAGCGCGCGCACGACACGCGATAGCCCGGACGACGCCGGCGCAACAATTGCGCCTTGCAGCGTGGGCAGCACAACAGGTAGCGGCGCCGGCTCTCGCGCTTGTGCACGGGCAGATGGTGATAGATGCTCGACAGACCGACTTCGAGCATTTTGGCTTTGAACGGCGAGCCGTGACCGCTCGGCAAGCCCTGCTGCTGCAGCCACGCATGCACCATCTCGTGCAACAGCGTGGGTTGCACGTGGTCGGGATGCGCGGTGAGCAGCGGCACGGAGAGCTCGATGACCGGCGGACGGTACCCGATGCGGCCGGCGACGGATGTGAGGCGAGGGTTGTAGACGATGCGATAGCTGCGCAAGACGCCACCGAAGTGTTGCACGTTCAGCATCGCAAACAGCAATTGCAGATCCGCCGCGGATGGAAGCTCGTTCTCCACACGGCGGACCGCCATCAAAGCGGGCACGATCGGTGCGCAATCTTCGCGTGCAGCGCCGTTGCACCTTGTTCGCAGGTGCGCGTGGCGGGGCGTGAAAAACAGCGCGCATGAAGCTATACATATCCGCAGACATGGAAGGCATCGCCGGCATCACCGCATTGGAGCAGACCGATCCCGTGGGGCAACCCGAGTATGCGTATTCTTGCCGGCTCATGACGGCTGAAGTGCGCGCCGCGTGCGAAGCCGCCGGCGCGGCCGGTGCGACGGAGATACTGGTCAACGATTCGCATTGGAACATGCGCAATATCATCCACGAGGAATTGCCGCCCGACGTGCGGCTGATCCGCGGCAGTCTCAAGCCGCTCTCGATGAACCAAGGTCTTGACCCGTCCTGCGACGCCGCCGCGTTCGTCGGATACCATGCGCCCGTCGGCACCGCAGACGCTATCCTCGATCATACCTATTCCGGCGACACTGCGTATGCGGTGCGCATCAACGGCGAGCTCTGCAGCGAGGCGCGCATCAACGCCGCCGTCGCAGGAAGCTTCGGAGTCCCCGTGATCTTCATATCGGGCGATCAAAGCGCGTGCGCGGACGCGCGCGCGTTCTTGCCCTGGATCGAAACGGTCGAGGTGAAGCAGGCCGTGGGACGCTATGCGGCGGCGTCGCTGTCGCCGAGCGCCGCACAGGCCGCGATCAAAGCCGGCATGCGCTCAGCGGTCAAGGGGTACAAAACCACGGCGAAACCGTATCGCTTCGAATCACCGGTGCGATTGGAGATCGTCTTCACAAGCACGGCCAAGGCCGACCTGGCCGCGTTGCTCCCCGGCAGCATCCGCGTCGACGCCCGTACGCTGCGCTTCGATCACGATGACTTTCTCACGGTGTTCAAAGTGTTTCGCGCCATGATGGCGCTCGGGGGCTCGATCGAGTGAGGCGCAGCCTGCACGGATCGGCGCCCTGCCTTGTGTCGGGGCGCACGCGTGTGTCTCATATGAAGCAGCGCTGTAACATCGGGGGTCACGTCGATATCATACTGGCGTGCCGGGCGCCGTCGAATGCGGTCCCCCAACCAAAGCGGACGTCCGGCGTGAATGTGAAAGACCAAGCCCGGCAATTGCTCGCCGGGCTTGTCTGTTCGTGCGGCCGGGATTTTAGCTCAGGGCTGCTGTTCGACCTGATCGGTCGTTGCCGGATGGTTCGCATCCGGCGCCGGCTGGCCGTCAGCCGCGCTCGGGATCCCGCCTTCTTCTTCCATCACTTCTTCCGGGCTCGACGATGTCTCGACGTCGTGCGCCTCGTCAGGCTGCGCGCCCGCTTCGCTGTGCGCTTCCGGTTCGGGGTATGCGGCCTCAGCCTGCGCGGGTTGTGGCGTTTCGGACGGCGCGTGCCAATCATACTCGGCCGGGGTGATGCTGTATTGCTCGGGGTGGAGCCCGAGTTTGTTCATCCAATCCAGCGCGAGCAGATAGTGCCGCTTCGTGCGGTATGAGAGCCAGCGCCGGCGCAGCGAGTCGTCCTCGTCCACCGCCTCGCGGAAGCGGCGAAATGCGCCTTTGCCGGAGATCGCCGAACGCAGCCGGCCGGCGACATTGATATCTTCCACCAGGCCGATGAAGTCGGACATGATGCCGTATCGCACTTCGGTCGTCACCGGCGCCACTTTGCGCACTTCGGGATTGGCCTGTGCTTCGGCGATGCGGGCGGTTTCCTGGTCGCCCAAGTTGTGCATGTAATGCTCGACCGCGCCCGTCTTCACGTTGAAGAAGGCGACACTGTCGACGTCGCCGCCGGTCAGCGCCGTCCCGAGCTCATCGAGCAATGCGTTGCGTTTGACCGGACCCATGCGGACCATGCGGACCGGTTGGCGCGCCGGCGCGGCCTCGATCCCGAGCGCTTTGCGCAACTCCTGCGGATCCAGGGCCGGCAATCCGAGGTTGCGCAGCCGCACGTGGTGGCCGGCGAGTTCGGTGAACAGATCGTCCAAGCGCTTGCGGCCGTTGGCATTGGCCGCTGCCTCGGTCGGGGAAAGGCCGCCTAGGTCTGCGAGCGGCCTGCGGATCCACTCGGCGGTGATGTAGGCGTGGTTTGTCGCTGTGTCTGCCATGGTCGTGTCACTCTTCTATCTATAGGTTTTGTGTAAAAGGCCGGACCTCTATACTTACACCGCGGCGGCCTCTTTCTTGCCGAGTCCCTCAGCGATGTGCACGACGTCGTCTTCGCTAAGCCCCAGCCTGCCCATGTTGGCGTAGTACTCCGCCACCAGGCCGGCGACGTGACCGGTCCGCGCGCGTTCTTCGCGCACGCGCTTGACCTCCTCCAGGACCCGCTTGCTCAACTCTTCCGACAACGCTATGTTGCCGCGCCGCAGCCGCGCTTCGTGCTTGCGTAATGTCGAATCGATGACCGACAAACCGGAGTGCTTGCCGTAGACGAAGCGCATCTGCGCACCGACGAGCTCGGCCGGAACAGCCTCATACATACGCCGGTCGATGAGCATCGCGTGGGTGTGGATCCCGGACTCGTGCGAGAAGACGTTGGCGCCGATGATCGGTTCGTGCGCCTCGACCGGATAGCCCGAGACCGACTCCATGAATCGCGCAAGATCCCAGAGTTGGCGGTACTTGAAGCCCGGGATCTCGACGCCATACAGCACCCGCAGCGCCGTCACGACCTGGTGCAGCGGCACGTTGCCCGCGCGCTCGCCATAGCCGTTCGCCGTCACCGTGAAGGCCTTGAATCCGCACGCCAGCGAGCTGATGCAGTTGATCGTCGCAAGCCCGTAGTCGTTGTGGAAATGGTTGAGCAGGGTGACGTCTTTGGGCAGCGCCGCCGCGATACGCGAGCAGAACCAGCGCGTCGCTTCGGGGGTCAGACACCCGACGGTGTCAGGCCAGGATGGCCGCGTGCCCCCGGCGTTGAGGCCTTCGCGGAACAGCTCGATGAAGTAGTCGACATCGCCGCGGCTGCCGTCTTCGCCGCCGAACTCGACATAGCGCACGCCTTGGCTGCGCGCGTAGCGGATCGCGTCGCATTGCATCCGGATATTGGCCTGACGGTAGAACGACAACGGCAGATCGAGCCATTCCGACTCGGGCTTGCCTTCGCGAGCCAACAGCGTCTTGCCGATCTTGTACTTCATGTGCAGATCGCTGCCCGACGTGAAGATGAAGAACGT
>JALYZS010000027.1 GCA_030948745.1 Vulcanimicrobiota bacterium
CTCCTGGCGATTCAGGCGAAAACGAATCTCGGGTTGGACGGCGGCAACCATGGCAGCTCTCCTAAAGTTTCCATAAACGTGGAGATATCGGGAAGAATATATATACCTATTTGTGTCCGCGCGCTACTCGATCGACGTTGCCTCTTAGGGGCGAGACAGCCGTGACCGGAACCTTGGAGGACCCGTGCGGCGACGTTAAGGCATTCTCGCTGGCGTGTTTGCGATGGACACCTCCCGGCGACCGCCGAGCCGTCATGCCGCTGGCCGGCTTCGCATGAGCGCCGGTTCCTTTTCCTTAGGCGTCTTGGGCTTGAGCGGCTGCGGGTAAAGCGCTTCGATGACGCGTCGCACATCGTCGACGTGCCGGCGCGGCACGACGAATTCCATCCGAATCCACCCGCGCGGTACCGCTGCCGGCTCCGGCATGCTGTTTAACCTCGCTTGCTTGCGCAGCACGGCATTGGCAAGGACACGCACGTCTTGTCGGCTGTAGCCGTACGCCTCGCCCGCCTTGGCTAACGTCATGCCGTTCACCAGGCGGTTGTAGGCGGTTTGGCGACGCTCGACCTTGACATTCGCGAGCAGCGGCAGCAGACGTTTCCACTCCTGCTCAGTCAGTAGCGGCATGAATCGAAGTCCACAGAATGGTGCCGGTCAAGATACGACGACGGTCTCGAACGCGTAAGGTTGCCGCATCGCGCCGAGCGCAAACGCTTTGAGGACCAGAGCTCGTCCGGCAGGCGAGCGCGCGGCGTCCGCGTCCAGTTGCATCGCAAGCAATGAAAGCGATCCGCCCAGCCCTGCGCGCCAACCCGTCGCGAGCTTACGGCCAGCTGCATGCGCCGCCTTCAGGCATTCCTGCAAGGCACCGCTCGCGCGCCGGTCCGAGCCGCTCACGGTGGCGCGAACCTGACGCTTTTGTTCCGCCTTTTCGGTCGCAGGTTGCATGCTCGCGGCCAATGCGCTCGCAAGTCGCCCTGCCTCGCGCCCCCAGTCCGGCGCAGACACCGGTGACGCGGCCCTGCCCTTCCCTGCTTGTCTCTTGACCGCATCCAGGCCCCGGCGCGCGACGTCGCGCTTCTTGCCCGCGGCCCGCACTTGCGCGGCCAGATCGTCGCCCGCCTGACTGTCGATCTTCGCGGCTCGGTTGACGCTGTTGATTACGGCCAAGTCTGCCGTCACGCTGTCTTCGATCAGTGCGCGCGCCGCTGGCTTGAGATCGAGTAGCTGCAACCGCTCGGACGCCCATCCCTTTGAACGATTCCACTTCTTGGCCACCGCTGCGAGCGAGCCAAAACGCGTCAGCGCTTCGCGTAGTGCCTCGGCCTCTTTGAGCTGCGAAAGGTTTTCGCGATGAATATTTTCGATCACCTGCAGCATGAAAAAGTCGTCGTCGTCGACCGGCTTGATCAACGCGGGAATGGTCGCCAGGCCGGCCTTGCGCGATCCCCGCCAACGCCGTTCGCCAGCGATCAACTCGTATTTCGCGCCGCCGTTTTTGGCGGGCCGGACCAGGATCGGTTCCTGTACCCCATATTGCTTGATGCTCGCTGCGAACTCGATGAACGTCTGTGCCGATTCATCGATCGGGCCGCGAATATTCGATACGACGATTACCGCCTCGAGCGGCAGATGTTGCAGCGTCGCGCCCTGCTGAGCCTTCTTCAAGGCATCGCTGGTGCGCTCGAAGGCGCGTTTCGTCATTTCTGTGGTGCTGCTCATGGCACGCTCCCGGTCCGCACTCACCGCGTTCCTATCTTCCCGCACGATTTTCGAGGCGTAGCGATTGTAGGCTTCAGCGCGCTGATGTCAACTATTTTCGGTATACATTCATCGGCGTCGAGGCATGTGCGCATTCGAAAGGGGTCAGGCAAGAGCGTTGTCTCGTGGCAACGAGCGGCACTTGCGACTTCATGAAGCGGTCCGATTGTCCCGATACCGAGGCCGCGGGCCACAAGGCGGCCCCAATCATTTGCCTGACTTAAGCCTCAACGGGGGTTGAACCGTTCAACCTCCTGCAAAGCCTACTTTCGATCTTCTTTCAAAAAACTCGCGATGATCTCCGCGAGAGCTTTCGTCTGTTGAACCCGGATGGCGCCCGGTGCAATCGTTACGGTCGCCCCGCCTTTTGGCATGGCGGTAACGGTAGCGGCCCGCTTCCCTCGTACATCGATATGGATCGGTTTCGGGGGGTTGAACCGTTCAACCCCCTCCCCTTCTCCTGTCAAGTGCTCGAAAACATCGCGCGGCGCAATTTTTCCAGGCTGCGTTTTAAGGATTCGCGCGCGAGCCAAGACACCTTCCGGATTGGCTGCCAGGGCATCGGACAGCGGCTTCGCCCAGCGAAACTGAAGGTCCAAAGGAGACGAAAAAGCCGCCACGACCTCGTCGGGTAGGTCGGCCAGCGCCAGGGCCTTGCCC
>JALYZS010000054.1 GCA_030948745.1 Vulcanimicrobiota bacterium
ACGCTGTACCGCATCAGCGGCGGTCACGTGGTGACGCCGCTGCCCGCGGAGCGGACGCAGTGAACGACGTCCGCGTTGATGCACGCGGCCCACGGCCGCTGAAATCGCTCCTGAGCCATTGGAAGCCGAGCGGCGTGGCCATGCAGGCGCGCTTAAACCGCGACGACGTGCTCGCGCACGTCAGCGTTGCCTGGCCGGCGACGGTTGGAACAGGCGTCGCCGCGCGCAGCCGGCCGCTGAAGTTCAACGCAGGCACGCTGGTCGTGCTCACCGCGAGCAGCGCATGGAGCGATGAGCTCAGCCTGCTCGCGCCGCGCATCCTCGAGGGTCTGCATCGCAGTTGCCCCCAGGCCGGCGTCCGCCAGTTGCGCTTTCGCGTGGCCAGCGGTCGCAGCAAGGCTCTCCTGGATGGTCTGACGCGGCGGCGTTCGGAAAGCGGCGCCGATCCGCACCCGACCGCGCGTCCGCAAACGGCCACGCCGCCAGGCCATGGCTCAACCGAAAAGCGCCCCAGCGACACTGCCGTCGAGCGAGTCGCGCACATCCGCGATCGACAGCACGATCTCGACAGCGAACGCGACCGCATGGGCTGGCGCCGGTGCGAACATTGCGGGCGCCGTTTTCTCATGCTCGCGACGGAGAGCGCGTGCGCGCCGTGCAGCGAGCAGGTGCGCCGCAGCTTGGACGCGCGTGTCGAGCGCGCCCTGATGCAAGCGCCATGGTTGCGTTTCGAACAGCTTGCCGAGCACGTTCCGGAGACGACCCAACGCGTCGCGGAACGCGTGCGGCGCCGCCTGCTGACCCGCTGGCAAGCGGAATTGGACGTCGCGCAACGGCGGTTGCGGCGCGGCGCGGTGACGCCGCACGACCGTGTCATCGCATGGGGTTACGTCATGCTGCTCGCTGGGCTGCCGCAATCGGCGTTAGGGCCGGCGGTGGTCAGCGATGTCCTGGGGAGTGATTGGGCTGCTGTGCTTTGTCACGACCAACGCAGCAGCACGAGAGAGGCCGCGCGGGCGGGCCGCCCGAACAAAACACGATAGAGCCGATGCGGTGCTTCGAGCGCGCGAGGCACTGCCGCGTAACGAAGGAATGACCCACGCTTTGACACCCAAGGACCGCAAAACGCCCGCCGCCCAGCCGCCCACGCCACCCAAGAAGCCGCCGACCATCGCTGGTAACGGCGATGCCTCGCATCCCAGTTATGACGCCAGTCAGATCAAGGTGCTCAAAGGGCTGGAGGGCGTGCGCAAGCGCCCCGGCATGTACGTGGGCGACACGAGCGTGCGCGGGCTGCACCAGATCGCGTTCGAAGCGGTCGACAACGCCGTGGACGAAGCGCTGGCCGGTTACTGCAAGAACATCGACGTCACGATCCACACCGACGGATCGCTGTCGGTGGAAGACGACGGCCGGGGCATTCCGGTGGACATCATCGAGAGCGAGGGCAAACCTGCGGTCGAGGTGGTCATGACCGTGCTGCACGCCGGCGGCAAATTTGACCAGCTCGGTTACAAGGTGTCCGGCGGCTTGCACGGTGTGGGCATCTCGGTGACCAACGCCTTGTCCGAGTGGACCATCACACAGGTCAAACGCGACGAGAAGCTCTACGAACAGCGCTTCGCGCGTGGGGTCGCAAGCGGACCGCTCAAGACGATCGGCGTCGCAGAAGGCACCGGCACACTGCAGCATTTCAAGCCCGATCCGAACGTGTTTTCGGTCTTAGATTTTTCGTTCGACATCTTGCAGCAACGGCTGCGTGAGCTGGCGTTTTTGAATCGCGGCCTGCGCATCAACCTGACCGACGAGCGTAACGACAAGCGCCAATCGTTCGTCTATGAAGGCGGCATCAAGAGCTTCGTCGAGCATCTCAACAAGAACAAAGGGCCGGTGCACGACGTCCGCTACGTCGTGGGCGAGCGCGGCAAGATACAAGTCGAAGTCGCCTTCCAATATAACGAGGGCTACATCGACAACGTGCTGGCCTACGCGAACAACATCCACACCGTCGACGGCGGCACGCATATGGCCGGCTTCCGTTCCGCGATCACCCGCGTGCTCAATAACTACGCCAAAAAGAACGGGCTGTTGAAAGAATCGGAGGCCAACCTCTCGGGCGAGGACGTGCGCGAAGGACTCACCGCCGTCGTCTCCGTGAAGCTGCCCAACCCCGAGTTCGAGGGCCAGACGAAGGCCAAGCTCGGCAGCGCCGAAGCGCGCGGCGCCGTCGACGAGGTCGTGGCGGAAGCGCTCACCTACTATTTAGAAGAGAATCCGGGACCTGCGCGGCGCATCGTGGAGAAATGCGCCAACGCGTCGCGAGCGCGCGAGGCCGCGCGCAAGGCGCGCGATCTGGCACGGCGCAAGAATGCGCTCGACAGCGGTTCGCTGCCCGGAAAACTGGCGGATTGCTCGGAGCGAGATCCAGCCCGCAGTGAGGTGTTCTTGGTGGAAGGTGAGTCTGCCGGCGGCAGCGCCAAGCTCGGGCGCGACCGTCACTTCCAGGCCATCCTGCCGTTGCGCGGCAAAATCCTCAACGTTGAAAAAGCGCGCCTCGACAAGATCGTCGGCCACGAAGAGATCCGTACGCTCATCACCGCGCTCGGCGCCGGCTTCCAGGCCGACTTCGATCTGAGCAAGCTGCGCTACCATCGCATCTACATCATGACCGATGCCGACGTCGACGGCGCCCACATCCGCACGCTGCTGCTCACGTTCTTCTTCCGTTACATGCCCAAGCTCATCGAGAACGGCCATCTGTTCATCGCACAGCCGCCGCTCTATCAGGTGAAAAAGGGTAAGAAGATCTGGTATTGCTATAAGGAAGAAGAGCGCGACGCCGCCATCAAAGAGGCGGGGGACGGCACCACCATCCAGCAGTACAAAGGCCTGGGGGAGATGGACCCCGATCAGCTCTGGGAGACCACCATGGATCCGGACCGCCGTACCGTCCGCAGAGTGCTGCTCGACGACTCCGTCGCAGCCGACGAGATGTTCACCATCCTCATGGGTGAAAAGGTCGAGCCGCGTAAGCAGTTCATCGCTGAGAACGCGCGCGACGTCCAGAACCTAGACGTCTAAAGCCCCCAAATACGGGAATAATGCTGGCAATGCGCCGCGTCAGAAGGATTGCCGCGATCGCCGGCACGGTCATCCTCGGGTTGCTCATCCTCATCGCACTCGTCATCGGGTTGGCCTGGCCACGCTCGGCGATGACCGGCGTGGCGCTGCGTTTCTTCTTGCAGCAGCGCGACTTGCGTCTGGCGCACGCGACGATCCACATCACGCGCGGCACCGCCGACTTCGGAGACGTTGACATCAAGGACGGCCGCGGCAACGATTTCTTCCTGGCCAAGAACATCCATATCATCTACGATGCGCGCGGCCTCATGGGGCGCGGTGACCGCCGTTTCGGATTGCACTCCGTGTTGATCGATCATCCGGTCTTGCGGCTCATACGTCGAGCGGACGGCTCCTGGAATGCAGGCTCGCTCGCGAGCGCGACGCCGGCCCCGGCAGCCACGCCAAATCCAATACCCTCGCCGAGCACAGCTCCGCTGGTCGCGCCGTATCGGTTGGAGTTGCACATCGCATCCGGCGAAGTAGACGTCGTCGACCCGCAAGCCCCCGTGCGATTCGCGCGCGGTTTCAAGGTTGCGGGCATCAACGGTTTGCTCTCGATCGACGAGCGGGCGCTCAGCCACGGAACCCTGCGAGCGCATGTGTTGACCACGCAGGGCGACACAGCGCTGCGAGCCACCTTTTTCGAAAACGACGCGATTGCGTTCGCTCGGGCGCAAGTCTCGGCGCGCGATGTGCCCATCGCGCCGATCGTCGACGCTCTGGTGCCCAGCACCAGCTTCGCGCTGGAACGCGGGCGCATCGACCTGCAGGGCGAGGCGTACGCCGTGGGTTATGCGGCCGGATCGCCCAGCTGGCGCCTCAGTGCTGACGGCATGCTGCGTGGGGGTCAGCTGCGAACCATCCCGCTGGCCGTGCCGCTGCGGGACTTGCAGGGTCGGCTGCACTTCCAAGACGGGCAGTTATCCACGAGCCTGTTACAGGGAACTGCGGCGGCGGAAGCAGTGTCCGTGCGCGGCGGCATGCGGTTGCTGGATGGTGTGCGCTTCGCGCTTTCTGCGAACCAGACCGGGCGGCTGGAGTTGCAACGCCGCCTGTTGGCTTTTTCGTCCACGTTGCCGCTACGGGGGCCTGGCGCGCTACAGCTACGCCTCGACGGTCCGGTCGACGACCTGCGGCTGTCAGCGGCGCTCGCCGTGCGAGCCGGTGCGTTTGGGCCGATCCACGTGCACGCACTGGCCGGCACTTTCTTCTACAACCAAAACCACCTGACGCTGAGCGCGAACGACGCCGCCAGCGGCGGAGGCGGCGTGCATGCTGACGGCGAGGTCGATCTGAGCGGCGCAACGCCACGATTCACACTTGCGCTCGTCGGCGATGTGCCCGCGGCGCAGGTTCCAATCGTCGCGAATGTCACGCGCATAGGCACGGCGGAGGCGCTCGCTACCGTCAGTGGCACTCCCGCGCAACTCGTCAGCCGAGGCTACGTGCAAGTCCGGGGCGCGCCGCTACGCGCGCGGGCGTTCTTCGATGCGGCTCCGCAACGGCTCACCTTGGGGCCGTTATTGGTCCAGTCCGGTGCCGGAGAGCTCATGCTGCTCTCCCGCTCCGATCGGTCTGGCGGCAAGAATCTGCAACGCTCGCTTGAGGTGATGGCGAACGACGCGCATTTGCGCCTCGTCGCCGGCGCCTTCGTATTGCCCGATGCTCCCAGCCTGAGCGTGAATCTGCCCGCGGTTGACGGCACATTCGACGGGGTCGCGTATGCCGACAGCGGCGCAGCCCCGCCGGCGCTCGCGCTTGACGTACGCGCGCGAAGCCTCGCCCTCGCGGGGGTTGACTTGCATGATGTCACCCTGCAAGCCGCCGGTCAGCGCGGCCTGGTGCGGATCAGCAGCTTCTCGGCGCGCGGGGGTTCTGCGCGCGCACAAGGTGCGGGCAGCGTGTTCTTCGACGCGAGTCTGCGTCCACAAGCGGCCGCATTGCATGGAACCATGGATGCCGATCTGTCCGCCTTGTCGTCGTCAGCGCCGGGCTTACACATGAGCGGCCTGGTGCAAGGCCAGTATGACGCCATGCTGGACGGCGGGGAATGGACGCTCGCTGCGCAGACGCGCAGCAGCGATGCGCAGGTCGCAGGCGTGCCGGTGCGCACGGCGACGGCAACGGTGCGAGGACAAACCGGCGGGATTTCATCCCTGCTCGCGCAGCTGGACGTGGGCGGCGGTACGCTCTCCGCTGTGGGCGCGCTCTCCCAGACGGCTAGCGCCGAGCCCTCGCACATCGCCGCGCTCGCGAACAACATCGATCTGTCAGTGCTCAAAGGATTCGGCCTGCCCGTGCAGGGCGGTTCGGCGAGCGGCGTCGCAAACATCGCCGGCACGATGGCACATCCGCGTATCGACGCCGCCGGCGCCGTATCCACGCTCTACCGCGGAATCCCGATCGCAAGTTCCATTGAGGTCGGCCTCGCAGATGGTGTGTTGCATTCCAGCGCCAGTCGCGTCGCTGTGGATCACAACGTGGCGACCGTGACCGGCAGCGTCAGCGGCATCGGCGGCGGCGGCCTGTCGACCGCAGGTTTGGACGTCCAACTCGACGTGCACCAGGCCGACTTGTCGAGCCTCAACCGGTTCGTGAGCTCGACCGCGGCGCTCACCGGCAACACGGACGCGCAGATGCGCATCACCGGCACAGCCGCGGCGCCGCGGGTCAGCGGCTCCGTCGATACCGACAGCGGCACGTTTCGCGGTGTGGCGTTTGAAGAATTGCACGGCGATGTGCGCGGCCAAGGGCGTTCATGGCATCTGGGCAATGGTGAAGTGCAGCTCGGGCGTTCGCATTTCCGGCTCGCCGGCGACCTCACCCCGGGCAGCGTGAACGTCAACGCCATGAGCGAGCACGTCGACATGTCCGACTTCAACGATTTCTTCGGGGGATCCGACGTGTTCGCGGGAACGGGAAACTTCCGCTTAGGTCTGCGCTCGAGCAACACGGGATTGAGCGCCAACGGCGGGCTTCGCCTCGACGACGCCGCGCTGCGAAACTACCAGCTCGGCCACATCGAAACACAGTTCTCGAGCGACCGCGGCGCACTGCTGGCGCGATTGGCGCAACGCGGCCCGGGAGGAAGCGCGACGCTGTCTGGGCGCGTCGCGTTCCGCGCCTTCGCGCGCGGGCTGCCCGAGTTCTCGACCGCGACGTACGATGTGAAAGCTGACCTGCATAACCTCGATGTGGATGAGATCACGCCGCTCATCGGCCGCGAGGATCTCGGCCTCACCGGATCGCTCGACGCCGTGGGAACGCTGCAGGGCAGTCTGCGCCGGCCGATCGCGAACGGGCGCGTCGATCTGCACGACGGCCACTTTGGCCGTATCGCGATCAATTCGTTCTCGGCGACGTTGCAAAGCGACACAAGGGCAGCGGCCTTGCGCGATCTGCGGTTCGCCACGCGCTTTTTGACCGGCAGCGGACAGGGGCGATACGATTTCCATGACGGTCAGCTGAATGGCGCGCTGAGCCTGGAAGCGGCGGATCTGGCTGAACTGACCTCGGCAGTCCACGTGCCGGTTGCGATGACCGGCCCTGCGCACGCCCAGCTCGGCCTCTCAGGCACGCTCGCGCACCCGCGTTTCGACGCGATGCTCGCCGGCACCAATGACACGGTCGCCAGGCTGGCGTTCAGCAGCGTCAACGCACGTTTCGGATACGTCCCGGGCGAATTCACCATCGGCGACACGCAGCTCGGGCTCGCGAGCGGCGGCACGATTGATGTCAAAGGTGCGCTGCCGATCCAGTTGCAGCCGCTCGCGCTGGGACCGCGGCAGCGACCGGTCGGCATCACGTTGACCGCGACCAAGGCGAGTTTGGCAGAGCTGAACACCATCACCGGCAGCGCTGCGAAGCTCGACGGCGAGGTCAATGCTCGTGCTGCTCTCAGCGGCACTGCTGGCAACCCCTCCGTCGCCGGCAACGCGACCATCCGCAACGCAAGCCTCAACTCGTCGTGGGAAACCGTGCCGCTCACCAACGCCTCGGCCGATGTGGCGCTCTCGCAGGACACGATCCGTCTTCAGAATCTTCACGGCAAGCTGGGCGGCGGCTCGGTGGCGATCGACGGCGCTGCCCACATCGTCCCCGCAGTCGGACTGAGGACGAACGCCGGACTGCAGTTCTATACACGTGTGGGGTTGCGCAACGCCGACGTCAACGTGCCCGGTTGGCTGCGCGGCACGTTCAACGGCGACCTCAGCCTCACCAAAGAGGCGGTGCGTCCGTACCTTGCAGGTTCCGTCGGCCTGAGCAGTGCCACGGTGCCGTTCTCGGCCATCCTCGCGCTTGCCACTGGTTCCACGTCCGCGCTTGCCACGCAGGCGGCGACGCCGCAAAACGTCCCAGGCGTACCGCGCCCGAAACCCGGCCACACGATCGTCTACGGCGGTAACATCTTCGGCAAGACCGGCGGCATGTACACGAACAATCCCCAGGCCAGCCCCACGCCCGTCCCTTTCTCCTTGCCGCCCGTCGACCTCAACGTCGCGGTCACAGCAGGCAAAGACGTGCGCGTCCGCGGCGGCAGCGCTATCGATCTCACGGCGGATGGGTCGGTGCTCCTGGGCGGCAGCGTCTCCAATCCGACGCTTGCGGGATCGTTCCGCGCCGTCCGCGGGCAGGTGGGCTACTTCGATACGACCTTTCGGCTGCAGCGCGGGACCGTCACTTTCGACCCGAACGAGGGACTGTTGCCAACACTCGACGCGAGCGCTGTCACAAACGTCAGCGGCAGCGAGATAACGCTGAGCTTGAGCGGTCGTGTCGATAACCTCAGCATCGAGCTGCTGTCCAACCCGCCCATGACGCGGGAGGAAATCCTCGCGACGCTGCTGCACGCCCCGCAATTCAACGCTCTCACAAGCGGGTCGCAGACCGCGCTCGTGCAGACCGCGCAGAACTACTTCAACGCGGAGCTGACCCGCAGTCTGCTGTTCCCGTTCGAATCAGCGCTGGCGCAATCGCTCAACCTCGAACAGGTCGCGCTCATCTTCGATCCCAGCGGCAATCTCGCGCTCGAGGTCCGCACGCATTTCTCGAACAACGTCTCTGCATTGTACCGATCATCGTTGACCGTGCCCCTGACGCAGGCGTATGGCGTCTCTTATCGGCTGCGCGATTATCTCGCATTGGAACTGTTGCAAGCGCAAGCGCCTCCCCCCACAGGCATCACCTCCACGCAAATCACGTTGCGATATCTTTTCCGCTAAGCGAAGCGGCATGGAGAGGGGAGGAATAGGCGGAAATGCATAGGAACTCAATGTCCCATTCTCCGACCTACGACGCGGCCCCACTGCTCCCTCGGGCGGGGGAGGACGAAGCGCCTGCGCGCCACCCTTTGGGGCGTCCGCACCCCAGCTATATATAATGAGGAGCAGCGAAGTCGTTGCCTAACTTTTGGAGATTCGCGGCAGCAACGGTCATCGTCGCCGTGCTTGCGGTGGCAGGCTTAGCCCCGACTCCCGCTGCGGTCCAGCCGATCGTCACCGCGATCAACGTGCGTGGCAACAGCCACGTCCCCACCGACAAGATCGCCGCCGTCATCCGCAGCCAAGCCGGCGTGCCCTTGGACATGAAAAAAGTTGCCGCCGATCAGCAGTCCATCTTAGGGTTGGGATACTTCACCGATGTCAAGACGGACGTCCATGCCACGCCGGGGGGTGTTGCGGTGTCCTTCATCGTCATCGAAAATCCCACGGTGTCGAAGATCGCCTTCACTGGCAACAAGCAAGTGTCAAACGATATCCTCAACGCGCTCATGGACACGACCGCCGGCCAGGTGCTCAACACGAACACGCTGCGCGACGACGTGCAGAAGATCAACTCCTACTACGATAAGCTGGGCTACATCGGCACGCGGCACGTGCAGGACATACGGATCGATGCGAACGGCACCGTGAATATCGCCGTGAAAGAAGGCGTGACGGTCACGAAGGTGGTGGTCACGGGGAACCAGATCATCCCCGAACCGGCGATCCTGGCCACGATGAAGACCAAAGAGGGAACGGTGTTCTCGGGCCAGGTCTTCAATGAAGATCTCAACGCCATCTCGACGCTCTACAAAGACGCCGGCTTTTCAGCCGTGGTCGACGGCAGCCCGGATCCGAACAAGCCTGGCTACGTGAACGTCACCATCTGCGAAGCGCGGATCGGCGCCATCGAGATCGCCGGCAACGGCGTCACCAAAGATTATGTCATCCGCCGCCTGCTCCGGCTGCATCCGGGCGACCTGGTCTCGGATTCGCGCCTGCGGCGTGACTACGAGAATATCTATAACACGCAGTTCTTCAAATCGGTGGATCTGTCGACCAAGCCGTTCGGGAATAAATGCGGCTACCTCACCCTTGTGTGGACCGTCGTCGAACAACGCACGGGCAACGCCGGCGTCAACGTCAGCTATGGCGGCGGCGGCACCTACGGCCAAGGCTTCGGCGGTGGCGTTTCGTTCTCGCAGAACAACGTCGCCGGCACGGGCAACAGCGCGTCCATCAGCCTGCAGCGTGGCCAGCATTTCAGCGACGTGAACCTGAGCGTGAGCGTTCCCTACATCAAAAAGTTCAAGCCCGATTCGGTGTCGTTCAGCATCTTCAACAACCTCATCAGCAACCAGCCGCGCCCGGTCTACAAGGCCGCCGGCAACAACCCGTTCTACGTCCTGTCGCCTTCTTCGGGCAATGCGGTGCTGGGCAATTTCGCGACCCCCCCGCCGGGTACGGTCGGCACTTTCGCGTGCACGGCCAACGGCAGCCCCTGCGCCGCGCAGTTCGCGAACTATTCGTCGCGCCAGGCCGGCGTGCAGTTGGGCTTCGGCCACCCGGTGGCAGAGTTCACGCGCTTCAACATCGGCGTCTCGGCGACGCGGCTCTTCCAGGCCATCAGCGCGAACGGCTTCCCACAGCAGTTCCTCAACATCCAGTCGGGCCTGCTCTCGCCGAACCAGATCGGCACGCCCTCGACCGGGGGCGCGGCGCAACCCGGCACGTCCAACCTGCGCAGCCTGACGTTGGGGATCTTCCGCGATGACCGGGATGATATCCAAAACCCGCGCTTCGGCGGAACCTCGGGATTTTCAGAAGAGCTGTCGACGCGCGCGTTCGGCTCGGACTTCACCTTCGGCAAGGGCGACTTCGACTACACCAGATTTTTGCCCGTGCGCCACCATTCGAGCCTCGCGATGCACTTCAACTACGGTTTCTCGAGCGGCGGCACGCGTCTGCCGTACAACGACTTGTTCAGCTTGTCCGAGCAGCAGCTGCGCGGCACACGCTTCCTGTACTACGGCGATCGCGAACTCCTCGGGCAAGTCGAACTGCGCATCCCGGTGACGAGCGACAAGAAGTTCGGCATCGCATTGTTCGCGGACGCGGGTGACGCGCCGTACATCACGCCGGTCGTGGGTCCGACCCCTGGTCCGACGCCCGTGCCCCCCGCGGGTCCGCACTCGCCGCCGTTCCCAGCGTTGCAGCCCGCGGTCAACTATGTCGAAGCGCCCTTCCATTTGAAGTCGGACATCGGATTCGGCATCCGCGTGCAGACCCCGATCCTGCCGCAGGTCATCCGCATCGACATCGCGACCGGACAGCAAGGCACGCACACATCC
>JALYZS010000084.1 GCA_030948745.1 Vulcanimicrobiota bacterium
GCGCTGCTCGACTCGGCCCTAGGCTGCGCCGTCACGTCGCTGCTGCCGGCCGGGCGCAGTTGCGCGACGCTCGACCTGCAGGTGCGCTTCATACGGCCGCTCACCATCGAGAGCGGCGCGTTGCGCTGCGAAGCAAAGGTGCTGCACGTGGGCAGAACCATCGGGACCGCTGAAGCGACGATCGAGGATGCGCAGGGCAAGCTGTGCGCGCATGCCACCACCGCCTGTGCCATCCTGGTCGAATGAATGTCGCGCTTAGGCGTTGACCGGAGCGCGCGCTTCCTTTTCGATCGGCACGTCTATCAGATTGCCATATTCGGTCCACGAACCGTCGTAATTTCTGACGCTGTCGTAGCCCAGCAGGTACTTGAGCACGAACCAGGTGTGCGATGAGCGCTCACCGATGCGGCAGTACGCGATGATCTCGCGCTTCGGGTCCAGGCCTTTGCCTTCGTACAGCGCCACCAGCTCTTCGGCCGGCTTGAACGTACCGTCGTCGCGCACGGCTTGGCTCCAGGGGACGTTGATCGCTCCCGGGATGTGCCCAGCGCGCTGGGCGGTTTCGCTCATGCCTGGCGGTGCGATGATCTCGCCCGTGAATTCGGGCGTCGAACGCACATCCACCAGGTTGTGCGAGCGATCGTTGACCGCTTCGAGCACCATGTCGCGGCGAGCGCGGATTTCCGGATCGGTCATCGCGACGCGATACTCGGCGCGTGGATAGCTCGGCTTGTCAGTGCTCAGCGGGCGGTTTTCTGCGAGCCACTTCTTACGGCCGCCGTCGATGAGCAGGGCCTTCTTATGGCCGTAGTACTGCAAGATCCAAAATGCGAACGCTGCGAACCAGTTGTTGTTATCGCCGTACAGCACGACGGTCGTCTTGTTGCTGATGCCGCTGGCGGATAGCAAGTCCTCGATCTCTGCCGTCGTCGGGATGTCGCGCCGCACAGGATCGTTCAGCTGCGTCTGCCAGTTGAAGCCGATGGCGCCCGGGATATGGCCTTGCTCGTAGGCCGTGGTATCGACGTCGACTTCGACAAAACGACGATCCGCATCGTTGAGGTGCTGCGCTGCCCAGTCGGTGCTGACAAGGACTTCGGGGTGTGCAAACTCGCGGGCCATAAAAGCCTTCCTTACGCCGGGAAACCGGAGCGTTGAAAACGGTGTATTCGTGCAACGGGAGGCCTCAGTTCGGCGGTTCGCGGGATACTCCTTACGCCGCCCGAAATCAGGCGGTATGTTCTTTCGCCAGTTCTACGATGACCGTCTGGCGCAGGCGTCGTATCTGCTTGGTTCCAGCGTGACGGGGCAGGCGCTCGTCGTCGATCCTCGTCGTGACATCGATGTCTATGTGGCCGCGGCCGCCGAGCATGACCTGTCGGTCGTCGCCGTCAGCGAGACGCACGTCCACGCCGATTTCCTATCAGGCGCGCGCGAGCTAGCACATGCGACCGGCGCGACTCTGTATCTGTCGGGCGAAGGCGCGAGCGATGCCGGGTATGTGCGCGACAAGGGTGCGAAGGCGCACTTCTTGCGCGATGGCGAAGACATCCAGCTCGGTGACGTGCGGGTACGCGCGCGCCACACGCCGGGGCACACTCCGGAGCATATGTGTTTCGCGGTCTTCGACGGCGCCGCTCCGGCCGACGCAATGCTGCTGTTGAGCGGCGATTGCATGTTCGTCGGCGACCTCGGCCGGCCCGACTTGTTAGAGTCCGCGCTCGGTCAGGCCGGAGCCGCGCAGGCCGGCGCGCATCAGATGTATGTCAGCCTGCGCAACCTGCTGGCCAGCCTACCGGACTTCGTGCAGATCTGGCCTGCGCACGGCGCGGGCTCGGCCTGTGGCCGCGCGCTCGGTGCGGTTCCCAGCACGACGCTCGGGTACGAGCGTCGTTTTTCGTGGTGGTCGACGTTGCTCGAGCGCGGCGATGAGGCCGGCTTCGTCGAGGCGCTCCTGCAAGGCCAACCGGATGCTGCGAGTTATTTCACGACCATGAAGCGCTTGAACCGCGTCGGTGCGCCTTTGCTCGGGCGCCTGCCGCAGCCGCCGCTCCTCGATGCAGCCGGGGTTGCCGCGCACGTGCGCCAAGGCGGCAGCCTGGTGGACACTCGCGCACGTGAGAGCTTCATCCGTTCGCACCCGCGTGGCGCGATCCACGTCCCTGACGGCTCCTCGTTCTCAAACTGGAGCGCGTGGTTCATTCCGACCGATGCATCGGTCGTGCTCGTCGCGAACCCCAGGCGCGTCGACGACCTTGTGCGCGGCCTCGTACGGGTCGGCATCGACCGCATCGCTGGCTTTGTGCCCGAGTCAGGCGCGCAGGAGCTGCCGCAGGAGACGTTGCCGCAGCTGGATGCAAGGGCAGCCCGTGAGCAGATCTCGGACCAGCAGGCCGAGGCGCTCGACATCCGTTCGCGCTCGGAGTACGATGCCGAGCATATGAAGGGATCGTTGCACATCAGCGCCGGCAAGCTGCTCAACGCGACCGGCTCCCTTCCCAAAGACCGCCCCTTGATCTTGTTCTGCGCCCAGGGCGAGCGCTCAGTAGCGGCGACGAGTGTGTTGCGCGCGCGCGGATTTGACAATGCGGTCAACCTCAACGGCGGTTTCAACGCCTGGCGCGCGAACTAAAGCAGGGCTGAGCCCTGCAAGCGCAGTTGTGCTGCCTCAATGCCGACGGCGCCGCTGAGCACGTCGGCCAAAAGGTCTTGATGGCGCCGCATGCGCATCGCGAACAGCTCCGCCCCCAGTTCATGGATGACCCGCGCTAATATGCGCACTTCATCCGGAGCGTAGAGCTCTCCATCCAGCCGCGCGCCGCACACGAACGCCCCGAAGAGCTGCCCGCGGATTGACAATGGGAAGACCAGCCCTGAGCGGCCGAGCGCACTCGACAGGTCCGACAAGTGGATCTCGGGTTGCTTCATGCGCAGGCGCACCAGAGCCAGATCGTCGGCCGGCACGCTTGCAGCGAACTCGAATGACGCCGCTTTCATGACGCATTTGTATTCGGCGCCCACGCGCTCGTAAACGGCGGCGCCTGCCGCGCCGATTGCCTGCGGCACCTCACGCACCGAGCGGGCCAAGAGCGCGTCAGGATCTTCCATATAGGCGGCTTCATCCGCGAGTTGCTGCAGTTCTTGGG
>JALYZS010000097.1 GCA_030948745.1 Vulcanimicrobiota bacterium
GGTCGCACATCGCGCGCCTCAAGGAAGCGCTGGGCGTACCCGTCATCGGCAATGGCGACGTGGCAAGTCCTGAGGACGCGCTGCGCAGGCTGCGCGAGACGGGCGTCGATGCCATCATGGTCGGCCGCGCATCGCTTGGCAATCCCTGGCTCATACGCGACATCGCCGCGGCACTGCGCGGCGAGGCCCGGCCTGCGCCGCCGACCGTCGCGGAACGGATCGACTTCGCGCTCGCGCACTTCGATGCGATGCTGGAACGTTACGGCGAAAAGTCGGGCGTGCTGCAGATGCGCAAACACTTGGGTTGGTACGTCAAAGGCATCGAGGGTGCGGGGGCGCTGCGCGAACGCATCAACCACGAGCCATCACCAGACGGGGTGCGCGCCATTCTGAGCGAGGCAAGAGGTCGCGCGCCGGCGGACGAAGCGGGACGCGACGCGCTCGCCGAAGCGGTGTGAGCGGCGTGGCTGCGGTCGCATATGGGCCTTAGCGGGCCGCAACAAAACGCGCTCGATGCAGTAGTATAGGAATACGTTCGCCGCCATGACGCGGCAGTCAAGGAGCTTGGCGGTATGGATACCACTGACAGCACGGGCACGACGGTGCCGGCGCCCCAATCGAGCGACACGCCGCAAGTGACGCCGCCGCAGTCCGCGGGCGGACAGAACGCTGCTGCGCAGACCACGACGGTCAGCGCTCCCGGCCATCCCAATCCGCTGCATGCGCAAAGCGTGGGCGAGGCATTGACCGACATCGCAAGCCTGATCCCGGGATTTGCGGGCTATAAAGCAGTCGAGGACCGGCGCATCGCCGACAAGCAGCTACGCGCCGTCATCGGGGAGCGACTCACGAAGATCAAAGGCCGCCTGGACGGCGTCGTGGATTCACTCTCGCGCGCAGGCAATCTTGAGAGCCTGGCGCTTATCGACCAAAGCGGCCGTCGCTTGGAGCGGTTGGTCGACCGCATGCGCTTCGCAGACTATGGTTACGCGGCCGTGTTCGATCGCGTGCAGTTGGGCGATCACGAGCTGACCCGCCTGTATCAATACGACGCAGGCATCATGAGCGAGCTCGGGGCGTTCGACGACGCGATCAGCCAAGTGGAGCAGGCGGCGCCGGATGCTGCTGCGATCCGCAGCGCGCTTGCCAAACTCGATGCGTTGTCTACGGAGTTCGACCGCCGCTTCGAAGCGCGCAAGCACCTGTTCGACGGGTTGCCGACGCCCTAAGCAAGGGGGTTCTAGAACAGCTGTTAGCCACTTTGCACGAGATTGCTAGTAACTGACGGAAGCGCCCCATAACATAAACTACGCAACAAAAAAGGGTTCTATTAAGAAACGCCAAGCATCAATAGCGTGAATCGGAGTCGGGGATCCGAACCCGCAAATCGCGGTGCGACCTACCTTTAAAATAAGCTTTTTCCTGGCATTACTAATCTTGCTCATCACCGCAAGCCCTCATCCCTCATGCGCTATTGACCTAAGCCACGCTGGGAGTTCTTCGAAGGGATTGTCTTTATCGTTGGCGTTAAGCCGCAACGACTACGCTCGTGGAGAGCACATTGGTGTGACGGTTTCCGTGAGGAATCTCGCCTCCGAGCTGTGGATAAGACGGAGCTTCGTATCAGTCGACTACAAGTTCGCCTTTCTTGATCATTCTTCTAAAGAGATTCCCCTTGAGGTACACAGGAAAGTCCCAACTAGTGGGCGCGTGACCCTCGGTGAACGCCTGCAAACTGGCGAAAGCTGGACAAGTAAACTCAACCTTGACGATTATTTTGATCTGGATAAACCTGGCGAATACCGATTGGTGGTTACGTCGCCCATAAAACTGAGAGATCAAAACACAATCTATACTACACTCGTCTCTAACGTCGTGACTTTCCGTTTGCGCTGAACAAAGCATACAACACAGTTTTTGGCTCTCTTGAGGCTTCAGCTTTTTGCCGTTTGAGGGGCGGAGTCTACTGTCGCGTCGTGCTGCCGACCCGCTAAAAAGCTCCCTGGGCCCCGGGCAGCAGACGCAGCAGCGTGCCGCTGCCGGCGGCGAAGAGCACCCAAGAACGCGGAGATTATCGAGAGCGTCCATATCCCGCGCTGCGCGTTGTGCAGCTGCCAGTCGGGGTTGGCGGAGGTGGGCGAGGACGGGCCGCCGGGCACTTGCACCGCCGTCACCAGATCTCCCCAATGCTGCAGCTCGATCGCGCTGCCGTTTGGCGTGCGCCACCATGTCTCGATGTCCCTGAGCTCAATCGTACGCTGGTCCCCATAGCCGCCGCGCACGTCCAGGTAATACCGGTATCCTGACCTGCGCGACTGCGAGCGTTCGTATCGCCGCGTGACGTTGCCCCATTCCACGCTGCACGGTCCTGGCAGCTTCGCGCTCGCTGTCACGGATGCGCAATTGGTGGCAGCCTCGAACAACGCGGCGTGTCCTTTGATCGCATGATACGGACGCAGGAAGAACAGCATCAAAATCGCGAGCACGATCACGGCCATCAGACAGTAGGATACGAACAACATCCCTAGGACGCCGCGCAATCCTACCTTTTGCGGCGTGATGCCGGGCGGTGCGGGAGTCGTGCCGGTTCCAACAGCCATACGATAATGTACATCGGTGGCGCCGCGCGAGTTACCGAGTCCGGCTGTTATACACGGCACCAACACAGCGGGACATCTCTGCAGCCGGGTGAAACTTGTGCCGACCACCCTAGTATCACTCACCGATTGCTAACACGCTGCACTCTTGAGGTTGCGAAATACCAATGGCACTAGGTCTCTCGGTCATCGAATTCTTCGACAACAGCGGGCAGCAGATCGTGCACCGCTGGCCAGAAGCGGGTTCGACCGACATCAAATGGGGCAGTCAGCTCATCGTCCAGGAGAGCCAGGCGGCGGTGTTCTTCCGCGACGGCAAGGCGCTGGACACGTTCGGGCCTGGCCGTTATACTCTGTCGACGCAGAACATGCCGTTGCTCACCGGGCTCGTCTCGATCCCCTTCGGCGGCACCTCGCCGTTCCAGTCGGAAGTCTATTTCGTCAGCCTCAAGGTCTTCACGAACATGCACTGGGGCACCGCGGAGCCGATCCTGTTCCGCGACTCCGAGTTCTCCATGGTGCGCCTGCGCGCGTACGGCATCTTCAGCGTGCGGGTCACCGACTCGCAGCTGTTCGTGAACAAGATCGTGGGCACGCAGAACGTCTACACGTCCGATTCGCTGAACGACTTCTTCCGCAACATCATCGTCTCGCGCCTCAACAACCTGTTGGGCGAAACGGTCAAGAGCATCCTCGATCTGCCCAAATACTACGATGCGCTCGACGCCGCCGCCAAAGCGCGCGTCAAGGACGACTTCGCGCAATATGGCGTCGAGCTCGTCGACTTCCTCATCAATGCCATCACGCCGCCGGACGAAGTGCAGAAAGTCATCGACGAGCGGACGGGCATGGGCGTCGTCGGCAACATGGGTCAGTACATGCAGTTCAAAGCGGCACGCTCCCTCGAAGATGCCGCGCAGAACACGGGTGGCGCAGCGGGCGCAGCGGCCGGCTTGGGCATGGGCGCGGGGTTGGGATTCGCGATGCCCGGCATGATCAATCAAGCCATGCAGCAAGCCGCGCAAAGCGCCAACAACGGACCGACCGCCGCGGGCGCGAGCGCTGCGGGCGGCGCAAGTGCGCCCGCAGCGACGAGCATGAGCTGTCCGAACTGCCACGCGAACATCCCGGCAGGCTCGAAGTTCTGTCCGGAGTGCGGCAAAGCGACGGCGACGACGATCGAATGTCACAGCTGCCATCAGAGCAACCCGGCGGGCGCGAAATTCTGCGCTAACTGCGGTACGAAGCTGACCTGACGAACGCGGCCAGCGTCGCGTTGAAGAATTCCGGATTGTCCACGTTCGGCACATGACCGGCGTCGGGCACCACGACTAACGGCGATGCGGTCGGTATCTTGGCCACCAGTTCCTCGCTCAAGGCGCGCGGCGCGATGATCGTGTCGTGCTCGCCCCACATGACCTGCACCGGCTGGTTGATCTGCGGCAGCAACGCACCATAATCGCCTGTCCACGTCGCCTGCGTCGCCGCGGCATACACCGCCAATGGAATCGAGCGCATCTGTTCGCGCACGGCGGCGATGTTGCCCAGGGCCGCCTGCGGTTTGAGCACGCCGGCCGCGCGCGATTCGGCGAAGGACTCCATCCCAAGCGCAAACAGCGTGCGCAGCCGGTCGCCGATCGTCTCCAGGCCATGCGGATGGCGCGCGAATGCATCGACCAGGATAAGCGAACGGATGCGTCGCGATCGCTGCGCGTAGGCTTCCAACGCCACGACGCCACCCAGCGAGCAGCCGCACAGGTGCGCGGATGCCATGCCGCACGCGTCCATCACGGCGAAGACGTCGCGCGCGAATGCGGCGCGCGAGATGCAGCGCGCTCCATGGGCGCGCAGACGAAGGCATGCGGGTGGGGGCACTTCCGACTCGCCATAGCCGCGGTAGTCCAAGGCGACGCAGTCGAAGCTCACTGGCAGCGCTGCCATTTGCGTGCGCCAGATCTCCTTCGTGGAGCCGACACCGTGCAAGAAGACCAGCGGCTCGCCGCTGCCGCGGCGCACATATGCGATTCGCAAGCCATCCGATGTGGTGTCCACGCGGGCTGAGCGTTGCGTGCGGCGCAGCGCTCCGCCTTTCGTAGCTTGTGCTACGACGCGTCGCGGAGGTGGCTCCGCAAAGCGCGCCAAACGCAGCCATATGCCCGAGTCTCGCAGCGAGCAGCAGACCGCGTTGTTCGACGAGGTCTATGCCGCATACAAAGAGTTCATCAACCCGCCGCTCGCGCGTTTCATGAAGATCGCGGGCGCCGGCGTCGAGGTGGAAGCCCACGGCTGCCGCGTCATCGACCACACCGGCAAATCGTATCTCGACTTCTGCGGCGGCTACGGCGTGTTCACGCTCGGGCATCTGCACCCCAAGGTCGTCGCTGCGGTGCGCCGGCAACTCGAGCATATGGCGCTCTCGTCACGCGTGCTGTTCAATGCGCAGACGGCCGCGCTCGCCAAAGCGCTCGCGGACCTCGCGCCGGGCGATCTGAAGATCACGTTTTTTTCCAACAGCGGCACCGAGGCGGTCGAGGCGGCGCTCAAGCTGGCGCGCCTGTCGACGAAACGCACGCACATCGTCTCGACGACCAACGGCTACCACGGCAAGACGATGGGCAGCCTGACGGCGACCGGGCGCGACGTGTTCCGCCAATCGTTCATGCCGCTCGTGCCCGAGTTCGAGCACGTCGCCTTCGGTGATCTCGATGCGCTCGATCGCGCACTGCCGCAGGCGGCGGCGTTCATCGTCGAACCGGTGCAATGCGAAGGCGGCGTCATCATCCCGCCGGAAGGCTATCTGCGCAGCGTGCGCGAGCTGTGCGACCGTCACGGCGCGCTCTTGATCGCTGACGAAGTGCAGACCGGCCTGGGCCGGACGGGCTATCTGTGGGGCGTGGATTATG
>JALYZS010000118.1 GCA_030948745.1 Vulcanimicrobiota bacterium
ATCATGCTCAGGGCCTGCGGGATAACTTCGATGTCCACAACCTGCTGCGGCGCAAGGTCGTCTTTGTCTGCGTGCACCGGCTGTTCGGACTGGGAGATGAGGTGGATCTTGCGCGCGCGGTAATAACGCACCGAGGAGTTCTCCACGCGCTTTCCATCCCGCGTGGCCATGAAGTATTCGAGCAGCTTCGTCTTGCCCATACCTTCGTATACGGCGACATCCAAAAGTCCATCATCCATTTTTGCCTCGGGCGCGACGAGGAAGTTAAGACCCATGAGCGGCGCGTTCGAGACCGTCACGAGCTGCGATTGCGTTAATATGGGCTCACCGTCGTCAAGCACGATCTGCACCGGTCGCGGCTTGTGATCGAACAGCTTACGGATTGCGCGCGGCAAAACGTGGAGCTGGCCTTTGCGGGCGGCTTGGCCAGCGGGAAAGGCGATCGCCGATACGCCAAGACCGGCCGTCTCTAAGAAGTACGTGCGTTGCGGCTTCTCGTCGACGAGGATGTGGCCGACATCGATGCTGCGCTTGCTCCCGATGGCCAAGAGGGCGCACGCTTTGTCAAGCTCCAACGGTATGCCAAGCGAGCGCGCGAGGTTGTTCATCGTGCCGACGGGCAGGATGCCTAAAACCGTTTTGCTGCCGACCAGCTGCGCGGCGACGTCACCGACCGTGCCATCGCCAGCCGCCACGACGACGCAATCTTCGCTTGCAGCGACGGCGTCCTTGGCCCATCGGCGTGCATCTTTGCCGCAGGTCTTGATCTTGACATCGGCTTCAAAGCCATGGCGCCGTAGCTGAGCGACGATTTCATCCAGCGAGATGTCTTTGCGTGCGCTGCCGCCGCATTTGGGGTTGAAGATCAGCGTCACCGGCCGCATCTGGCGAGTGGTCGCGTCGCCCGGATCGCGTCGATCGGCTTCAGCGACCAGTTGCTGCTGCAGCCGCGCGATCCGGGATTCGAGCGCACGCAGCTTACCCAGCCGGCGCGAGAGTCGCGCCTGTGTGCTCTCGACCTTGCGCTGGACTTTCTTGCGTTTACGGCGAAGCTTGGTTTCGGTTGACATATGCGCTTTCTAATGCAGACGGATGACGCCCGTCACGAGCAGCAGCAGCAGCGTGACGACGGCGCTGATGAGCAGCGAGCGTAGGCAGCCCACCCGATTGTTGAAGAAGAAGAACATACGGAATCAACGGGCTCCTCTACAGCGGCATGCATTTGCTTCCTTGCCTGTATACCCAGCCAAACGCCTACGGAAACGGTTGCTGCAGGAAGGCATCGAAGCGCTCCAGCCCCGCAGGCAGATTGCGCCGCCCGAACCCCAGCCGGAAATGTTGCCGGTCGTGTTCGAAGATGGAACCGGGGACGATGAGCACGCCGAAGCGCTCCATGAGGGCGCGCGCGGCTGCTTCGGCATCGAGGGGGGCGAGGAAGCGCGGGAACGCGACGACCCCGGCTCTCGGTCTGACCCAGCGCAGCCTGGGTTCCCAACGCGTGAAAAACGCGTCCAGCTGGGTCAGGTTGCGAGCGGCGATCTCGCGGTTGCGCGTCAGGATTTTTGACCGCGCGCGCAGGGCGATGAGGGCGAGGATCTCCGATGGTGCGCTGCTGCAGATGGTCAAATAATCGCGCATCGATCGAAGCTGCTGCAGGAGCGGGCGATCGGTTGACGCGATCCAGCCGATGCGCAGGCCCGGCAGGCCCAGCGCTTTGGACATCACGCCCAAGCTGACGCAGCGCGGATCAAGCGTGACGGCCGGCGGCAGGCGGTCCCCGTCTGCGAACTCGGCGAACCGATAGACCTCGTCGGAGAACAAATAGCAACCGTGTTCGCTTGCCATCGCTGCCAACGCCGCGAGGTCAGCCGCGGGCAGCTGGGCACCCGTCGGATTGTGCGGAAAGTTGATCACGATGGCTTTGGTGTTGGGGCGGAGCGCTGCGCGGACTCGTCCGAGATCCAGCCGCCAACCTTCATCTTCGGCGAGTGACAGAAGGCTGACGGCTGCGCCCGCGCTGCGGGCGATCTCGAACAACGATTGGTAGCTCGGCCAGGCGACGACGAAGTGCGCATTGGCGTCAGCGGCCTGGCTCATGAAGGCGAAAATCGCTTCTTCCGCGCCGGAGAAGACGAGAATGTCCTCCGCGCTCAGGCCATCGTACAGCGTGGCTATCTCCGCGCGCAGCAGCGGATGGCCTGCGGACTCGGTGTATGAGAGCGATAGATCATCCCACAACGCGCGCGCCTCAGGGTCGGCGAGTTCGAGCAGTTCGGCCAGGCTGTGGGTCTCCGCGTCGGACGCGGCCAGATTGTAACGCGCCACGAACTCGGTGGCCGCGAAGTACTCCTCGAGTTTGAAGCGCGGAAGCTTCAAGGAACGACGGTGATGACGAAAGGCGTCACGTGGAGCGCGGCGCCGCCGCGGAACTGCAACCACAATTTGTACGTGCCCGGTTCTCGCAGCGCGACATGCAGCATCATGTCGGGAGACGATTTGGCTGTATCCGGCAGATCGCCTGACCGAGCGGGCGACATACCCCCCATGTGCATGCCCGGCATGGACATATTTCCCATCGGCATGCCCTCCATATCGTGCAGCGACATAGGATGTACGTGCACGTAGCTCAGGTCGGCGCTGTTGAGGAACACGGCATGGGCGGAAGCGCCCAGATAGGGATGCAGGTCGCCCGCCGGCTTCCCGTTTTTAAGCACGTGGACGATGAGCGCATCCGAAGCGCTTGCCCGCAAGGTCGTCGTCGATAGCCGGACGGTATAGCCATCGACTTGCGCGGTCGTGCGGCGTTCGTGCAGGTCTCGCTGCGCGTTACGCGCCTGTCGTGCGTCACCGATGACGAAGCGGAAGACCTGCTGTCCGAGACCATGCGGCGTGCTGTCCGCGTACGCTAAGAACGTGCCGTGCGGCAGCTGCTGGTCGATTCTGAAATGCCCATTGGGCTGTAATGCCGGATGCACGTGGCGGAAGGTCGTGAAGTCGGCGCCGACGATGATTAGGTGCAGCCGCTTCGTCATCTCGACGTCGTATGTGGTGATCGGTCGCTGCGCATCACCGCTGGTCATCCACAGGTCGAGGTGGTGATGGTGTCCATCAGGTGCCCGATCGGCCAAGTGCGCCTGCGCGGCGGGCGAGCCGTTTTGCAGCGCGTAGGAACCGGTCTGCACCGCATCGTCTTGACGCGGTGAGAGGAGGGAGAGGAGCGTAAGGAAAGCGATCGCGGAAAAGCTCTTCATAGTGTCCCCTTGCAAACGGTTGCGGCGGCTGAAAACGGGCCCAGACGGGTTTGCGACCGGTCAGGCCAAGCCTGCGCGCCTTTCTGTAGCCCATCACCTCTCCGGTGAAGCCCGCGAAATAGACCTCGGCGCCCCAGCCACGCGTCGCGAGCGGTAGCCTGATTTAGCCGATATTATAAGAGCATGGTAATCGGCGACGCCATCTTCACCCTCGACCCCGCTGGGCTGGTGCGGTCTTTCAATTCGGCCGCCACCCGGTTGTTCGGCTATGAAGAGCGCGAGATCGTGGGGCAGCCGGCGAGCAAGTTGATCGGCGAGGCACCACGCCCTGGTGCGTTCAGCACGCACGCTATGCACAAGGATGGCAGTTCGTTTCCGGTGCGCTTGACCGTGCACGGGCTACCCGGCGAGGGCCCAGTCTCGCTCGTCGCCGTGGTGCGCGAGGCGGCCTTGCGCGCCCGCGGCTACGAGGCGATTCTCAACGAGCATTCGCTGCTGCTCGCGACCCTTGAGGCGACGGCTGACGGC
>JALYZS010000149.1 GCA_030948745.1 Vulcanimicrobiota bacterium
TGAGCGCAGGTTCGAGCACCGAGCCCGGCGGATACGCGGAACCGGGCAGCGCCGGCGAACAATTCCACCTCGAAGATCATCGCGCGGTCGCGGCGGTGGCGACGCGCTTGCGCGAGCTCGGCTACGAACCGGTATTCAAAGACTGGCATGACATGCGCGCCGGCGCCGACGCCTTCGCAGCGGTGCGCTAAAAACATGCGCATCACGGCGAACGGCAAGCCGCGTGAGGTCACGGAGCAGAGCACGGTGAGCGAGCTGTTGCGTTCGCTTGCATTGCCGGAACAACAGGTCGTCGTGGAACACAACGGCCAGCCGCTGCCGCGCGATCGTTACCCGCACACCCGGCTGCGCCCCGACGACCGGGTTGAGATCGCTCAGATGGTCGGTGGCGGATAAATGACCAAACCGCAAGACGACCGCACGGAGCCGAGGCGAGCGGCGCTGCAACGGGTCAGACTTTACGTCATCACCGACGCGCAGCCGCGCGTGCGGCCGGTCGAGGCGTTTTTGGAGCGCGTCATCCAAGCCGGTGCCGGAATGATCCAGTTACGCGAACAACATCTGGAGGATGGGGCGTTGTTGCACCTCGCCCGGCGTTGTGCTCAGGTGTGCCGGGAGCGCGGAGCTCTTTTCATCGTGAACGACCGCGTCGACATCGCCCTCGGCTGCGAGGCGGACGGCGTGCACGTGGGGCAAGACGATGTGCCGGTCGCCGACGCGCGGCGCATGCTCGGTTCGCAGCGCCTGATCGGACTCTCCACCCATGCACCTGAACAGGTCGATGCCGCCCAGCAGTCCGGGGCGGACTATTTCGCGGTGGGCCCCGTCCATGCAACCCCCACCAAGCCTGGCCGTCCGGCCGCCGGGATCGCGCTTGTGGAGTATGCCGCGGCCAGAGCGCGGCTGCCGTTTTTCGCGATCGGCGGTCTCGAGCCGAGCAATATCGGCGAGGTCTTCGCCGCTGGCGGGGATCGCGTCTGTGTCTTGCGCTGCGTCTGCCAGTCGCCGCAGCCGGAATTGGCGGTCAGGACCCTGCTCGAACGGTTTGGGGAGCAGGCGGCAGCACGGCTGTGAAAGACGACCCGGGGCTGGCCGGCCGTTTGCCGCCGGGTCAATACATGGCGCGGGATTTTCCCGTGCTGCATGTCGGCAGCGTGCCGCAGTTCCACGCCGACCGCTGGCGCTTGCGCATCTTCGGCGAGGTCGAACGCCCCGTGACGCTGAGCTGGGAACAGTTCATGGCGCTCCCGACCGCGACCGTGAAGACCGACATCCACTGCGTCACGCGTTGGACCAAATTCGACACGCACTGGGAAGGCGTGCCGTTCCGCGAGATCATGAAGCTCGTGGGCGTGAAGCCGCAGGCGCGGTTCGTCGTGACGCACGGCGAGAACGGTTATAGCGCCAACCTGCCGCTGGCCGTCGCAGACGACGAGCGCGTGCTGCTCGCATACAAGTACGACGGCAAAGCGCTCGAGCCCATCCACGGCGGTCCGATGCGCATGTTCGTGCCGCAGCGCTATTTCTGGAAGAGCACGAAGTGGTGCAACGGCGTCGAGTTTCGGTCTGACGACCAGCCCGGTTTTTGGGAGCTACGCGGCTATCATAACGATGGGGATTTCTGGAAAGAAGAACGCTACTGGTAGTTACGAAGCGTAGTCGAGCTTGACGAAGGTGGCCGGATCTGAGGCGGCGCTGGGCTCCCGCTCGGCGACTTGATATCCCGCATCACGCGCGAACTCGAGACAGCGTTCGCAGACTTTCACGGTGCGTAAGCGTAGCGTGGACGCGCGATGCGCCAAGAAGTGGCGGCCGATGCGATGCTTGGAACCACAAAATGCACACGTCGACATAACGATCAATCCTTCGGGCGCTGGCAAAGCAGCGTCGCCCCAATAGGACCAAAGCGCCTTCGCCTTGTTACAATCACAACAGGGTGGCGCAGAGAGGCTCGGCCGCAGGTCGCGCGCACGTTTGTTCGAAGCGGCCTCGCATGCGATCGGTCTGGACGGCGCGCGGTGTTTCCCTTGCCGTACTCGCCACCGCAACCTTCGAGCAGCTGCGGCCTTACACGGCGGCCGTTCACAGTTGGGGCTACAGCCTGCTGATCGCGCTGGCCGGCTTGTCTCTCGCCTATCTGGTCGCACAGTTCTTGGGCCGCAGGCCTCCCGGCTGGCGAGCTGCCTCGCTGGCGGCATTAGGCGGAATTGTGATCGCGGCCGCATTCACGGGCGCTGAGCTTCTCGCCGGCCCGCCGCAGCGCGTCACTGCCGCCCCGGGGCAGACCTTCATGCCGCCGCGCTCGGCGAACGTGACGCTCGCATTCCCTCCGCTCGGTCCTGATACGCTGTCAGCACAATCGACGCTTCCCGAGGTCGTTCTCACGGACACCCACGGCGCGACCCGTATGCACCCGGGCACGACCTATCGTTTCCACTCGTACGTCTTCCGCTGCCAGGCGGGTCCGGCAGCCTACATCACTGCGCGCTCGCCGCGGCAGCAGCCGGAGACCGTGACGCAGCCCAACGGCGTGGCATTCGTCTCGCCCGTGTTGCAATTCCAAAGCGTCGATGCTGACGGCCTGCCGCTGGACGAGTTCGCGGTGCCCGCCTTGCATCGCAGCGTCGCGGTGAAGTATTATCCGGGTCTGCCCAGCCGCTCCATCGACATCCCGTTCCTCCAGCTGCAGATAAAGGAAGAGAATGGCGGGCCGCTCTATGATGGCGTGGCCGTCAGCGGCCGGGCGCTCGAAAAAGCGGGCCTGTGGCTGCGTTTTTCGCTGGGAAAGTACCCGCAGGTGACGATGACCAGCGCTCCCGATCCAATGCTGTTCTTCGTCGGAGCAGTGCTCGTACTGCTCGGTAGTTTTGCGAGCATCCTCTCGTTGTGGCAAACACGGGGATAGCAGCGCGAGCATGATCCAGCTCGACCAAGTCGTCAAACGCAATGCCGACACATCTTATGAAGTGCGCGACGACCGCGTGCTCGTCGGCGCGTCGCTCGGGAACAGCAGCGTCTGGCTGGTGGGGAAGGCGACGGGCGCGATCCAGAAGATCTTCTCCTTGCCCATCGGGCAGGATGTCTTCTGGTCGACGGTCGTGACATATGGCAGCCCCCATCATCACGTGCTCGTGGGATTCGATCCCGAGGAGCGCGCCGCCGAAGAGCGCGCCGGTCGCGGAGGTCACGTCATCCTCGCGCCGGTCGCGCCTGGTAACTTCACGTAC
>JALYZS010000158.1 GCA_030948745.1 Vulcanimicrobiota bacterium
GGATTGCAGCGCGCGTACAAGGTGCGCAGCGGACGATATGTGAGCACGCATGAAATCGCCCGTGCCGCAGCCTCTCGCGACACTGACACAGCCGCCTGTCTGGCAGAGTACGATGACCGCCTGGCGCGCTCGTTAGCGTCGGTGATCAACGTCCTGGATCCGGATGTCATCGTCTTGGGTGGCGTCATATGCGCTGACCGATAGGCTCGATACGATAGATCGTGACCGCGCAACACGATGATTCCAGCGGTGTGCGCGGCGCCGCTATGTTGTGGCCGAGATAAGCTGTGCGTCCACGTCAGCCAAAAAGGCGAGGATGGTGCGGTTGAATTCGGGGGAGCTCTCCATGTTGCTCATATGCCCAGCTCCAGCGATGACGACCTTTCTGGCACCAGGTATCCCCTGCGCTAACGTTTCCGCGATCGTTTGGAAATCAGGAAGATCTCGTTCGCCGACGACCACCAGCGTGGGTGCGGAAATCTGAGCCAAGCGCGCGCTCGCTCGCGGCTTTATCCCGCGCGACGGACTGTTCTGTATCCAGTGTTGGCCGGATGAGTCCCTTACGATCTGAGCGAGTTTGGCCTGGACCGCCGCGCGTTCGCGCGCGGGCGCGAAAAGATCGTGCGCGAGCCAACGCTCGTTGCCCGCGGCGGCGCCTGCTGTGAGCGCCTGGTCCGAGATCGCGTCCAACGACTCATCCCATGCGGCGCTCCATGGATGGCCGTCTAACGCCGAATCCACCAATACCAAGCTGAGCGTGGCTTCAGGATAGAGCAAGCCATGGTGTAGCGCCACACCTCCGCCCATCGACAAACCGACGACGTGTGCTGTAGGGGCCTGCAAGTGATCGAGGAGTGCGCGCAAGTCGTCGCCGTGCCGAAACGCATCGCTGCCAGGCAGCGCCGACCTCCCGAACCCGCGCAAATCATAGCGAATGGCGCGGTAGCGCTCCGCTAAGATCGCGAACTGATCATCCCACATGCGCCGGTCCAGCCCCAGCCCGTGGACGAGGACCACGGCCGTGCCCTGACCCGACACTTCGTAGTACAGTTTCGTGCCGTTGACAAGCGCTGTCCCGGCGGTCATCTTCACGCGATGATTGTCCCCAAAAGCTTTTGCAGCAGTCACTCTTGCCTCGCCGCGCGGGTGGGGCGTCGGCAGTCGAACGCTGAGGGTCAGTGACGTGCGTTGTGAGAATGGCGTATTGGCGGAATGCGCACTGCATCCCGCATCAAGGGGCATACTATGAAAAGTATCCAGCGCTTTGTATTTGCGGCAATTTTCTTCATCTGCGTGTCAGGTCCGCTCGCCAGCTGGGCCACGTCGCTCGCCCAAGGCAGCATGATCACGGCCAAGATCGACCAGACCATCGATTCGGGCAGCTCGCATACGGGCGATCAGTTCACGCTCACGATCGTTCCACCATATCCGGCGAGCAACAGCGCATTCGCCGGGGCGCAACTCTACGGCCACGTCACCAAGGTCTTGCGGGCAGGGCAGGGCTCCAATCCGGTACTGGAATTTTCCATCGACCGCATACGGTTAGCCAATGGCCGTAGCGCACCGCTTACCCTCACGGTTCAGGCGCAAGAAACCCAAAAGCACAACAACGTCACGAATATCGGCGTCTCGACGCTCGGTGGCATGATCGTCGGCAACATCATCGGCAAGACCGTCTTCAAGTCCAAGTTCGGAGGCGCTGCAGGTGCGATCGCAGGCGCGCTCTATGCCGCGAACAAACGCACCAACGTCTCCTTGCGCCGTGGTTCGACCGTCGTCCTCGAAGCGGAGCGCCCGGCTATCATCTAAGCATTCTCATTCCTACTTGCGTAGGGCGTCCAAAAAACTCTGTTTCAGGTTGCTGAGGTGAACTAGCGTCAGCCGCCGAGCGTTGCGCAGGTCTTTCTCTTGCAACGCGCGCAGCAGTTGCAGCAGGTCTGGGCGCGAAAATTTCACGAGCCGCTCGAACCGTTCCCCGCGCTTGGGGAAAGCATCGAAGCGGATGTGGTGGACGCGGATCAGTTGGACGAGGCGCCTACGTCCAGAAGCACCGTAGAGCAGCTCGTGGAATTTCCAATGTAACTGCAGCCAGGCTCGTGGACTCTTTGCTTGGTTCATACGATACACAATCGCCGCGAGCTCTCGCACGATGACGGGGGTGATATGCGGGATTGCCAGCTGTAGAGCGGCGAGCTGGAGGGCCCGGCGTATCTCATAGATTTCTTCGACGTCCACCGGGTCTACTCGAAGGACCGTGGCGCCGTAGTTGGGGCGATAGTCGATCAGCCCGTCGGCCTCAAGCTGGCGTAACGCTTCGCGCAGCGGGCTTCGACTAACACCGAACTCAGCCGACACGACTTCTTGACGGATGGCCTCGCCGGGCTTGAACCTGCCGTCCGCGATCGCCTCGCGCAGCCGGGCGGCGAGGATGGAGGCCGTGCTCTCGAGTTTGAGCGCTTCCAGGCTCTCGGACCTAGCCCGCCACGCGTTTGACGAACCGGTGCAGCTCGGCGTTGAGCGCGGCACCGGGCTGCGCGACGCGTTGCACGAGCTCATCGTGGGTGGCGTGCGCCTCGGTGAAAGAGCTCACCGGGCTGTTGTAGCCGCGCAGCAGCGCTACGAAATGGTCGCGGTCGATGCATTGCGTACCAGGATGGATGCTTTCGCAGGTGGCTTCGAAAGGAACGGTTCGATGCAAATAGCGATAGACTGAATTGGCATCACGTTCCTCGGCCGTCATGCCGTAGATGCGGTGGTCGAGCGCGATGTCGGCGAGGGTTTCACCCGGATCGGGATCGCGATTGGAGTAGTCTGCCGACAGTTCGAAGACACCGCGGATGTTGCGCACGGAGAGTCGCGCGGCACGCAAATACCTTGGGTCGAACGCGAGGATGGCGGTGAGATACCCGCCTGCAGAATGGCCGACGAGCACGATGCGATTGGGTGACCCGCCGAAACGCGCGATGTGCTTCACCGTCCAACCAAACGCTGCGGCGACATCTGCGACCGCATCCGCAGCCTTGGCGACGGGATACAAGCGGTATGAGGGGATGACGACCACATACTGCTGCTCCGCCAGAGCTCGACCAAGCCAGCGATATTCGGTTCGATCACCCTCTTCCAGACCACCGCCGTGCACGAACATGAGCACAGGCAGCCCGGAAGCACCGGCTGGGGTGAAGACGTCCAATTGATGTTTGTGCCCACAGGGCGCCGCGTACGAGAGGTCCCTGACGCTCGTCACCGCTGTCGCGCTCGTGTGCTGCAGGATTAGAGATGCCAAGAGCGCTACCATACTTAAAGATTGTATACAGTATACAAAAGACCTTTCGTGCGGCTGCTCGCGCTCATGCTGGGGTTCGCCGTGCTAGCCACCGCGGCGCTTGGACGGCCGCCCTCGCCTGCTTCGGGTGTCCTCAGTCTCACGCGCTGCGCCCATGCCTATGCTGTTCGCGCGGTCTGTGGCAACTATCTGGTGTTTGAGAATCGAGCGACGCGACAAGGCCGGCAAATCCCGATCGTCTTCGTGTTGTTCCCCGCCGCGTCGAAGACCGCGGACGACGCGATCCTCGATTTGAGCGGTGGTCCGGGCGAGGCTGGCACCGACGACGCTCTTGATATTTCTGGTCTGCGTGCCGTGCTGGCGACACACGCGCTGCTCTTCGCCGACATTCGCGGCACCGGCCGCTCGGGCGGCCTCTTCTGCAATCCCACGCTCGCCGATCCGCGCGTGCCGCAGACGCTCTTTGACGAGGACCTCTTCCCGCTACGCAACGTGCTCCAGTGCCGACGCAACCTTGAGAAACGTGCCGACCTACGCCAATACACGAGCGACAATGCGATGGACGACTTGGACGATCTGCGCCAGGCTCTTGGTTTCCGGACCGTGACGCTGTCGGGAGGATCCTACGGCACCCAAGCCGCGCAAGTCTACATCCGGCGACATCCGGCCGCGGTGCGTGCTGCGCTATTGACCTCGGTGGCCAGCATGGACTTCAAGCTACCTTTGCCCTTCGCCAAGGTAGCCCAGTCAGCTCTGGACGGCGTTTTCGCGGATTGTCGTGCGGACCCACCCTGCCGCCGCGCCTTCCCTGATCCTGGCAGGGACCTCGCAACCATCCTCTCGCGTCTGCGCTCGTCTGCGTTGCATGTTTCGATCCATCTTCAGCAACCGCGCCGCGACGCGCTCATCACCCTGGGTCCAGGGATGTTCGCCGAACGGCTGCGCGAGATGTTGTACGACCCGAAGCTCTCGCATCGGGTCCCGCTCGTGCTGCATCGTGCCGCACTTGGCGATTACCAGCCGCTGGCCCAAAATCTCTACGAAATCGGAGCGTCGTTTCAGGATCCAAGCTTCGCATATGGTCTATATCTCAGCATGACCTGCGCTGAAGACGTGGCGTTTATTCGCGAGGCCGATATCAGACGAGATACCGATGGCACGTTTGCAGGCAACTCACGCGTCCGCGCTCAGCAGCGCGTCTGTGCTCGCTGGCACTCTGCCGCTGTTGATGGCGCGTTCTTGCACGCGGTCCACGCAACCATTCCCGTGCTGCTCATCTCCGGCACCAACGATCCAGCCACGCCGCCGTGGGCCGCCCAGGCGGTGTTGCGCGGCTTTCCGAACGGTCGGCTGATCACCATTCCCGGCGGCACGCATTTCACCGGCGGTCCGTGTTATGACGCCATGGACCGCGCCCTCTTGTTGACCGCTGCACCATGGTCGGTACACACGAGCTGCGTCGGGACCGTCAACCGTCTGCCTTTTCCGATAACGCTTGCCCATTGAGCGCCGCAGTCTATAGACGGAGGGTCATCAAGTTCATGAGTCAACAATATCATTTCAAAATCACCGGTATAGATCTAAGCGGGTACATGGTCAAGGATAGCACCCGTGCGATCGCCTTCTATCGTGATGTGCTCGGCATCGAACCGGTGAAGGTATATCCCGACAACAACGGAGCCGAGTATGAACTCGCGGATGGCACGACCTTTGGTTTGTGGAGCGGAGCCCGCGCCGCCATTCCATTTCAACCCAGCAACGGCATCTTGTTTGCGGTCGACGACTTCGCTGCCGCCGTCGCGGCGCTGAAGGCTCGCGACATTCCGGTGCACATGGAACGAGAAACTCCTAACTGCTACATGGCGATGATCAACGATACTGAGGGCAACCACGTCTTCTTGCACAAGCGCAAGACCTGAGTTTGGTAGCCCTGGTTCATCTCGTCCGCGGTATCGCATTCGATCGCCTGCACAGCTCTTATCAGCGCTGGATCAGCCACGTCCTATGATATCTTCCATTCTGTCAGCAGCCTCGCGTTGTAACGTGGGGAGCGCGCGCGTGTATACATCAAGCGTCATTTTCGCGCTCGCATGCCCAAGCCGCTCCGAGATGACCTTGACGTTAAGACCGCTTGCAAGTGCCAGCGTGGCAGAAGTATGGCGCAGATCGTGAAAACGAATGCGCGGAAGTTGCGCTGCCTTGAGCAGCCGGTGGAAAACGCCCCGCACGAAGGCGTCTTTCTGCAGCGGTGCACCGTGCAGGTCGGTAAAAACCCACGCTGAGGGCGATGGTTGAGACGCCTTATATTCGCGTAAAATCGCGACCGTGGTCGGTCCCAGGTCGATGCGTCGCTGGCGCGATGCCTTGGGCGGGCTCAGATGCGCCTCGTTCTCCTTGTCGCGGGTGAGGGTCGCGCGCACGTAGATGTAGGCGCTTTCCAAATCAACGCAATCCCACCGTAACCCGAAGATCTCTCCTTGCCGCATGCCGGTGACGAGTGCCACGTAGAAAAGCGAATGGTAAGGTGTCATTTTCGCGGCTCGGAGCAAGCGGTCGGCCTCGTCTGGACTGAGTGTCCGGCGTGGCGCGGGTTCGTATTTCGGCTTATCACGCCGGGCGCACGGGTTGCGCAGGAGCAATCCATCCTCGACGGCCTCGCCGAAGGCATAGCGCAACACGCGATGGACCAATTGGCAGGTTCGATCTCCGACGGCGCCGCTGAGCGTATCCAGCAAGAACCGAATATGGTGTCGTTGCAGACTGGCGACTTGCAGGCTGCCTATATGCGCGAGGACATGGTTGCGGATCAGCGCCTCATACAGCGCATACGTCTTCGGCCGCCGTGCCTTCTCAATGTGCAGCAGCCAGCGGCTCAGGTAGCCTTCAACGGTGAGCGAGCGCCGTCGGGCGCGAGAGGCCGATTGCATGATCTCCTCGTCACGCAGATCGATCCTGCATCCATATTGGGAAGGGTATGGCCTGGCAATCGCTCATTGTATTCGAAACGAGGAGGACACAAATGGAACACAACGTCTACTATGAGGGCAAGGTGCAAAGCCTGGGCTTTCAATCCGATCGCGGCGAAGCAACCGTCGGTGTGTGCGAGCCAGGCACGTACGTCGTGCCGACGGACACTGAAGAGCACTTGACCTTCTTGTCAGGGCGGGGGCGATACAAGTT
>JALYZS010000162.1 GCA_030948745.1 Vulcanimicrobiota bacterium
GCAACAACGACACCGAGGAGGGATCTTCGGTCGTAGACCATGACAGCAGCGGCGCGAGACTGTCCGGCGCCCATGGCAGGTATTGGACTTGTGGGGTGGCGGCACGTCCGCCGCTCGCGCACAGCGCACACAGCACGCCCGCGAGCATGAGGCGAAGAGCCCACCATCGAGGGCGAGAAGCGATTTGCAACATGTTCTTTCTCTCCAGGCACTAAATACTGGACGAACCGCAATCGTACAGCTTGCGGATTCGCTAAACCAATGCACCTATAGTATGCCTATACAGTATTGATTCATATGAGAAATGTCACTGCGCAAATTGTATGAGGGTGGTCACCACAGCGAGCAGCGGCAAGTGGCGTGATGGCACACATCGCACGGCTGCTTTTACGATGGAACGAGGAAGTAGGCGAAGTGGACTATGTGGACTGAATAGCCGTGCCTTGAGCGCGCTCGACGATCGATCCCAACGCGCGAGTCACGTCACGAACATCTGCTTCACTCATCCCAGGATACAGCGGTAGGGACACAAGTTGTTGCCAGGTGCGCTCGGTCACTGCAAGACGAGGCCCGCTGTTCGAGCGAAATGCGCTGAAGTGATGAGTCGGGATGTAATGGACGCTTGTGCCGATGTTGGCGGCTAGGAGATGTTCGATGAGTGCATCCCTGCCAATGCCCGCGACCCGCTCGTCAACCAAGATCGGAAAAATACACCAGCTATGCCGGTCGCCGGCGTCCATGGAACTTGCCGCGAGCTCAACCCCTGGGATCGATGCCAACGAGTCGGCGTACATCCCGGCGAGCTCGTCGCGGCGCTGTTGCATGCTGGAGAGTCTGTGAAGTTGCGAACGGGCAAGACTCGCCTGCAAATCGGATAGGTTGCATTTGTAGCCGGTCGCCACGACATCGTAGCGCCATTTTCCACCTAGTGAGTATCGCTTCCATGCGTCTGCATCCATGCCGTGCAGCGCGAGCACACGCACGCGCTGCGCGAGCGCATCGTCGTTCGTGACAAAGATCCCGCCCTCGCCCGAGGTGATGTTTTTTGTTGCATAGAGGCTGTACGCCGCCCCGTGAGAAACGGCACCGGCCCACTTCCCCTGATCGAGCATGCCGCAGGCAAGCGCCGCGTCCTCGAAGACGGCAATTCCGCGGCGTCGGGCAAAGCCGACGATCTCAGCAACGCGCGCAGGCCTCCCGGCGTAATGCATCGGCATGATCAATCTCGTGCGCGCTGTGATGACAGGTTCGATGGTTCGCGGCGAGATGCACAGCGTATCCGGTTCCACGTCGCAGAAAATTGGCTTGGCCCCGAGCTGACGCGCACACTGCGCGCCCGCGACGAAGCTCAGGGACGGCATGACGACTTCGTCTCCTGGCTCCACCCCCAAGGCGCTCATGCCAACCAGCAGGCCTGCGGTGCAGCTGCTCAGCCCGACCGCATGCTTCACCCCCGTCAGGGCCTCGAATTCGCGTTCAAACTCGCGCGTTTGGGGGCCCGTCGTCAACCAGCCGCTCTTCAGGTTGTCGACGACGGCCGCGATGTCGTCGTCATCGATCGAAGGTCTGCAGTAGGGAAGGAAGGATTGTCTCACTCAATCGCGCCTTTCCCAGCCATGTTAACGGCCCACCCAAAAATGGCCCACGTGGTACGATCGCATGAGCAATGCAAGGCGGCGCACTCGGGCCATGGGTTTATAGTATTCTTCCTCATAATCGAACACTCGTAGCCCGGCCCGGGCTATTTCCAAGCGCCATTGCCGTTTATCCAGAAAACAGACTCCCACGCCCGCCGTGTTTGCGCCCAAGCGGCGCACCAAGGGCGCTAACACCTTGCTGGACGTCAGCTGAAAGATAACGAAACTGGGCCAATTTTGCAACACCGCTCCGTTGCACATGTTTTCAACGATCGAAATGCGTCCAGTGGGCCCGAGCAGGTCCCCGCTGATGGCGAGGGTCGCACGCTGCAGCGCGCGAGTCTTCGCGTATGAATTGACGATGAAGTGATGCAACGCGAAGTTCAAAAAGATAATGTCGTATTGTTGCCGCGGTAATACTTCGTGCGCATCTTCAACCGATCCCAGCACCAGGGTCTTGCGGGAGTGGAGCTCGTTTTGCTCAAGCATCAAGCCTGAATTGTCAAGCAACGTACCTGTGGCTCGCGGATAATGATCGAGAATGCGGTCGGCGAAAAACCCGCGACCGCCACCGATATCGAGAAATGAAAATACACCGGAAGGAACATCGCGGTCTATGAGTGTGAGCGTCGCGGCAAAACGCGCCTCGGACACGAAGTCGTGGTCGAACTTGGCGACTTGACTATCGTCAAGTTTCTTTATGCGGATGGCTCCCATGTTGTTAAATCCTCAGCGGGAAAGGCGCGGATCACGCAGCGTCGGGTGCAGCGACCCGGGGCTTCGCCCCCTCCGCTCGCCCGCGGGCGCTGCATGCGGTTGCTTCACAATCGGGCCGCAGGTTCGTGCCGCGGCAGCGGAACGGTTGGGAAGGCCTGTTGGACGTGAGGAGTTTTGAGTGTGATGCCTGCGGGTACCTGTCCCAATTGCAGCGAGTAGGACCGCACAAGCATGACAAGGCTGAAGGCCATCCACGCGTACTTGTACCAGATCAGATCGAGGAAGAATGAGGCGACAAAGAGCCCCAGCAGCGCAGCCTCGAGGCACAAGCGAAAATCGTAAAGCTCGTGCTGTTTGTCGATGTGGCGAAGCGCGTTGAATTGGACGTACCACGCGATGAGCGTCATCGCAAGCCCGATGATGCCAAGTTCTACCCAGGTCTGCAGGATGAGATTGTGCGCGACGCGGTGCCAGTGCTGATAGTAGGGCTGGTACGCGTGGATAAACGCGTTGTCATAGGCAGCCGGATAATTACCGGTGCCCGCGCCGATCAGCCAATGATGCTTCAAAGCCTCGAAGCCAACGCTCCAGACAGACAAACGACCCGACCCACCTGTTGCTGAAGCTTGCGCAAAACGCTCGATGATGCGGTTCGAGATGCCGATACCACCAACGAATCCCAGCATCGCAACGGCGATGAGCTGTGCTCGATAACGGCTCTTCCACAGCAAGTAGAGGAAGACCGCGATGACAGCGACCAACGCGCCCCGCGAAGCGCTGACATAGACGCCTCCCAGAAGAACGACGAAGGCTGCCAGGTAGCCGAGTTTTGCCAACGACAGGCGTGTTCGCAGCGCGGACATCATAACAATCGCAACCGGTAGGATGAGCGTGGCCGCAAAGTGGTTCGGGTCGATTTCCGCGTCCTGCGTGGACAAGACGACGCGACCTAGGTTCCTTTGGAGCTCCAAGGCTTGGATCGCCGATTGTGAATGAAAGAGTTTGATGCCGTAGGCTGCTGCCACTAACGAACCCGCCAGCAAAGCGAGGACCACGACGTTAAGCTCATGTTTTTTGACGGGATACAGCGAGAGCGCCGCGTAGACCGCGAAGAGCTGTAAGTAGGTGAACAGCTTGGTCAAAGCGACATCGGGTTGGAGCGCCCAGGTGACAGTCATTGCCATCCACACGATGAGCGCGGCCCAAACAAAAAGCGCTGGATGCGGCCGGACAACCTCTTTCGTTCGGATCATGAAAAAAACGAGCGCCGCACTGGACGCCGCCGCGACAATCTTCGTCAACGTCAGCAATTTGCCGATTGACAGCAGGTTGTCGAACGGGATGAGCAGCGCATACAAAGCAAACGGGAAGAGCAATGGCTGGCGCAGCGCAAAGCCGCCCGCAATCGGCAGGAGTGCCAGAATGAAGGCAAACGCAAGTCGTGTCTTCGTCCCATCGGCGAGGAACGAAACCTCCGCGGCGAACACAAAGGCCGCAAAGCACAAGAGCGCGACCGCGAGTAAGACCTTCCGAATCACAGGTATGCTCCAGATTGCACGTTCATGCTTCTCTCGGGCCTTTCCCAGACTTACGTTCTATTTCGGATTCCAGCGCTGCGACGATGCGCTGGCTCACGGCCTCTCGGGCGAAATTGGTTCGCACGTATGCCATGCCGGCCTCGTTCAGCCTCAGGGTGCCCTCGGCGTGACGGCGCCGCAGATCTGAGAGCTGCTGCAACATTGCTTCTTTGGTGTGCACGAGCGTCGCACCAGGGACGTCATGATTGAAGAGAACGTAGCGGCCACGATTCAACGCCTCGATCACCATGAAAGGCAGACCGTCGTGCTCCGTTATACGCAGCAACGCATGCGTCTGCGCGTATATGGCATCCATGTTGGATTGCCAGCCTTGGAAGTGCACGTTGGCCGGGGCAGTTCTTTTTGACGGCCCTATGCCTGCGACGACGAGGAAGCGCACCTCGGGCATTCGCTCAGCGAGCCAGAGCACCATCGGGCCGCCGTAGAATTCGAACTTCTCGTCCGGCAAATATGCAAGTACAGTGAAGGTATTCGAGGGCATCGGCGGAGCCACGAGCTGCGGGGCGACGCAGAAAGCGAACACGGCAGCCCGAACGTTTGAGGCGGTCAGTTCGTCCGCTAGCCAGGGCGCGTCAGTCCAGTGCACGAGGTTCGCTTTTGCGATCTGTTCGCGCGCCATATCGCCCAAGCGCAGGTCAGTGACGTCTGAACCCACCCAGTGCAAGACGATCGGCACGCCGCGCAAACGGCAAGTGCGAACTACTTGCGGCGGCACGAGCGGACCGCCAATCTGGTAGACGATGTCCGACATGAGCGCCTTGGCGGCTGCGGCAGCGGTGGCAGCGCGGCGTTTCCAGCGGTTCGGCGACGAGGTGCAGTCGATGTAGGCTGCCGACCAGCCCTGGCTACGGACGAGAGCCGCGACGTATGACGCAAAGTATGGGTAGCCAAGCATCAGCACGCTGCGCCGTTGCAATGTGTGCGCGAGCATCACAGGGACACCGCCTGGCGAAATCGATGGCGCAACTGCAGCCACAACGCCATATAGATCCGGAGATCTTCAAGCGTCATCACGAAGAGCGCGCTTCCCGGCAGCCGTGTGCGCCGCAAGAACATCACGGCGGCAGCCAGGGTACCCAGCACGTAAGTGATGGAGGTCGCCACGGCGCCTGCACGTATTCCGAGCTGATGGATCGTCAGCACGGTGATGACGACGCACGTCACTATGGATACCGCTTGAATCGCGGACACGACGTGCGGTTGACCCAGCTGCACGTTGATGAAGGTTGAGAAGATCGGCATGACAGAGTACGCGATCATCCCGGGGATCAACAGCCGCACTGCGTCGCCCGCCGCCAGGAACGGCGTGCCATACACAACGGCGATGAGTTTTGGCGCGGCGACGAAAATGATCGCGCCAGCCAGGCACAATATCCACAAAGTATTGCGGCAGCATTTGGCCACCAACGCCGCCGCCTGCGGTTCTGCATCCGTGCTGATGCGCCCATACGCAGCGGTAGCGATGGGCCGGCTCAGAAACCAGAGCGCCTCGCCGATGCCGACGGCGACGGAGTAGACCCCCATTTGCTTTGAGCCGAGCATGAACAAGATGACAAAGAGGTCGATCCTATAATTCAGCAAACTTGCGATTTGCACCAATGCTGACTTCATCCCGAAGGTGAACTGCTCTTTGACGATCGGCCAGGGCGGCACCGAGATACGAAAGCGCAGGTATTTCTTGATGGCGTACAGGGAGTATACGGCGGCCGCCATGTAGGAGATGGTCCAAAACGCGAGCACCCCATCGATGTTGATGCGCTTGAGCACCAAAAGCGGCAGCACGACGACGGTTACCCCAGCCGAGTAAATCATCAGCTGGATGTTGACCGGCCGCACATGGCCATCGGCAAGAAAAAACCCCTGCGTATAGATCATATAGGCGCCGAACGGCAACGCGATGCCGATTGCAATCAGCGGCGCTTGTCCAGGCAGCCACGCAGCCAAAAGAATGGTGATGAGGGCAAGGGGGAGGGTAATCAGCGCCCAGATGTAGAGCATGCCGGAATAGATGACGCCCGGGTCCAGTTTCTTGCGCCCGTACTGCCAGGACAGAGCCACTGATTGGCCTTGGGCCAGACCCAACGCCACTCCCATGAGCGCCTGAACGTAGGAATAAACACCTTTACCAGCCGGCCCCAGCACCCGCGCGATGAAGATTCCACAAATGATGGTGATGATTTGCGCTCCGCCACGCGCAAGGAAAGCCTCTACACTTTTCTTGGATAGATCGCCCACCGTCGTTGTCATGCTGATCCGGCCACCACCGCGGCCGGCGTGCTGACCCCCGAACGTATCTCCAGAAGAGAACCAGCGATGCGTCGGGCCGCGTGCCCATCGCCGTAGAAGGCGGGCGGTTCGGCGGCCGGCCGTGGACGGAGTGCGAGGCGCTCGATTGCGTCGGGATCAGAACCCGCCAACGCGTTCCAACCGGACTCAACCGTTTCAACCCATTCGGTTTCATCCCGTAGGGTGACGCACGGCACGCCGAGCACGAGCGCTTCCTTTTGCATGCCACCGGAATCGGTGATGATGACGCGAGCGTCTCGTTGCAATGCAAGCATATCATTGTATGACAGCGGCGGACACGGGTAGATGTTGTCGCCGCTGAACCCAATGCGGTTTGCTCGCGCGAGCGCAACGGTGCGCGGATGCACCGGAAAAATCAGCCGCATCGGCAACCGACGAAGCCCAGCGATGATCCTTCGAAACGTTTCCGGATCTTCCGTGTTCGATGCCCGGTGAATGGTGACGACGCCGTAGCTTCCGGGGGTGATCCCGACGTTGGCTAAAATCCGCGGCTGCGGGGGCAACGTTACAGATGCTTTGAGCAATACGTCCACCATCAGATCGCCGCTGACCTCAATGCTCTTGGTAATTCCTTCCGCGGCTAGTTGCCTCGCCGCCCGAGCGTGGGGCGCGAAATGCAGGTCAGCGAGATGGTCGGTGACGCACCTGTTCACTTCCTCCGGCATTGCGCGATTGAACGATCGCAGGCCCGCCTCGATGTGCGCCACGGGGAAGCGCAGCTTTGCAGCCACCAACGCACCGGCCAGCGTGGTATTGGTGTCGCCGTACACCACGACCCAGTCGGGGAGAACCTCGAGCATGATCGGCTCGAGGCGCTTCATCATCTCGGCGGTCTGAAAGGCGTGCGAGCCCGATCCCACTTCCAACAGACGATCCGGCGCGCGGATGTCCAGATCTTTGAAAAAGACCTCGGACATCTCGTAGTCGTAATGCTGACCGGTGTGCACCATCACTTCATGGCATTGGCCGGCAAGTTCGGCGCTTAACACCGAGGCCTTGACGAATTGCGGCCGGGCACCGACGATGGTGAGTATCGTTCTCATGCGACCGCTGCTTTCAACACGTCGGCTACGGCCTCAATGACCCGCTTTTGGTCGGTTTCATCGAACTCCGGATACATCGGCAGGGAGAGCACCTCAGCGGCGGCCGCTTCCGCAACGGGAAAGGATCCTAAGCCGAGTCCCAGCGATCGATGGACTGTTTGCAAATGCAGCGGGCGCGGATAGTAAATCATCGTTTGCACACCGGCTTCCGTGAGTTGGTCCTTGACCGCGTCGCGGTCACGAAACCTCACGGTATATTGATGGTAGATGTGGCCGTAGCCGGGGGGGACGGTTGGCACCGCAAAATCGGGCAGGCCGCCAAATGCTGCATCGTAGCGTCGCGCGATGGCACGACGCTTCTCTGTCCAGGCTGAAAGATGCGGTAGTTTCACCCGCAAGATGGCTGCTTGCAATTCATCCAACCTGCTGTTCACGCCGAGCTCCTCGTGGAAATACTTCACGGGCCCGCCATGGACGCGAAGCGCGTTCAGGCGCTTGGCAATTCGCTCTTCCTTCGTGGTGACGAGGCCGCCGTCGCCATAGGCTCCCAAGTTCTTCGAGGGGAAGAAACTGAAGCACGCAACGTCACCGAACGTCCCGACTTGGCGGTCAGTGACTGTCGCGCCGATCGCCTGTGCGCAATCCTCAACCACATACAAGTCATGCCGCTTAGCGATCGCCATGATTTCCGGCATGGCTGCCGGCAGGCCGTACAGATGTACCGGCATGATCGCCTTGGTTCGCGGGGTGATGGCGCCTTCGATGCAACGCGGATCGATATTGTACGTCAGGGGATCGATGTCGGCGAACACGACCTTCGCATCGACGATGCCAATCGCTTCGGTCGTCGCTACGAACGTAAACGGCGTGGTGATGATCTCATCGCCCGGTCCGATGTCCAATGCTCGCAAGGCCAGATGGAGCGCGTCAGTGCCTGAGTTGAGCGCAAGAGCGTGGGGCACGCCCAAAAAGGTGCTGATTTCTTGCTCAAACTCGCGTACGTTTGGCCCCATGATAAAATGTCCGCTCAGCAGCACGTCATTAATAGCCGCGTCGATTTGCGGCTTGAGTTCGAGATATTGCTGACGTAAATCGAGGATCGGAATCATGTGGCCGTTTTGACCCCGGAGGAATCTTTCAGATATGCGGCGCCACAGCTTGCGCAAATCGCTTTGGCGGCCTCAAAGCTCAATTTCAGCCCGCAAGCGCAGACATAACCGCGCAGTTGGGCGGGACAGCCGTAGACCAGCGCATAGGCGGGAACGTCAGAGGTGACCACAGACCCGGCGCCGACGAAAGCGTGCTCGGCGATGACGTTACCACAAACGATGGTAGCGTTAGCTCCAATGCTGGCGCCCTTTTTCACCCGCGTTTCCGCATAGTCGGCAGCGGTGTTCCGAGGAATCGCCGAGCGAGGGGTGTTGACGTTCGTGAAGACCATGCTCGGACCAAGGAAGACGTCGTCTTCCACGACGACGCCCTCGTACAGCGAGACGTTGTTCTGGATCTTGACCCTGTTGCCGATCCTGACGCGCGAAGCGATAAAGACGTTTTGACCTATGTTGCATTGCGCCCCGATCGACGCGTGCGCCATGACGTGCGAAAAATGCCAGATCTTCGTTCCTGCGCCGATCGTGGTGGGTTGGTCGACGAAGGACGATTCGTGGACGAAATAATCAACGTTTGTGAGCGTGTTTTTCATCCGCTACCTCGGCACCGCTATCGTGAAACCCGGCACGTGCAATGCGGCACGCTCGGCGAGCGCAAGCGCGCGCAGAACGGCCAGGCCTTCTTTGCCGTCGGTTTCTGGCGTCGAACCGTGGCGGACGGACTCAACAAACGCCTCCAACTCACGTCGCAGCGGTTCGCTTTTCGGCACGGTGAACTGTTGCATTTCCTCACGCCACAATGTGCGTGGACTGCCGCCCGTGGACTCGTTCGCTCCGCACGGTACCAGATACAGTAAACTTCCATCGCGCGTGTCTTCCAACGTCATCACGCCACGACTGCCGAAGACATCGATTCTCGCCGTCTTGTGAGGGTCACGCCATGATACTTCCACGTGCGCGGTCTTGCCATCTGGAAATTCGAAATCCGCGTAGCCTATATCGGATGGGTGGGGCGGCTGAGAGAAGCTCTGGCTCGCGCTCGCGCTGTGGGGTTCTGAGCCGGTGATGGCTAGCATCAGGGCGATATCATGAGGAGCGAAACTCCACCAGGCGTTTTCGTGAGCCCGCAGTTTGCCGAAACTCGTGCGCCGCGTGCGTATGTGCCACACGTCGCCTATTGTCCCTTGGGCGATCACCTGCCGCAGCCGAGCGACTGCAGGATGATACAGCATGAGATGGCCGACAAACAGTTGCACGTTTGCGTTGGCCGCCGCGGCGACGACTTGCTCGCCTTCCGGCACCGTCAGCGCGAGAGGCTTTTCCACAAAAACGTGTTTGCCTGCGGCGATCGCCTGCAGCGCGATGGTCGCGTGCAGCTGAGCCGGGGCGGCCACGAGTACTGCGTTCACATCTGACGCGAGGAGCGCTTCGACGGTCCGGAACAGGGAAAGCGCAGGGAACTTCGCCGCCAGGCGCTGGCACACCGACGAGTCCGAGTCGCACACCGCCGCCAACACGCCCATTTCGGCGCAATTTCTGACGAGGTTCGCACCCCAGTAGCCGGCGCCGATCACGCCGATCCGCACCTCGCGAGTGGTCATAGAAGAATGATCTTCTCGCGATGGCTGGTGATGTTCTTGGTGGCGTTGCGCGTGTCAACAACAAGCCTCGCATGGGTGACGACGTGCTGCCAATCAACGTCGGAGTGATCCGTTGTGACAACGACGCAGTTCGCCGCAGCCAACGAGTCCTCAAAAATCGGCACTGAAGACCGCAGCCGCCCGCGAGCGTCTTGAAAGCTCGGCACATGCAGATCGTGGTAATCGACGAAGGCGCCATCGTTCTCAAGCAGGTCGAGAACCTTCAGCGCCGGAGATTCACGCCAATCATCGGTGTCGCGTTTGTAGGATATACCAATGAGAATGATGCGCGCGTTCTTGAGCGCCTGCCCCTGCTGGTTGAGCGCCCTCGTGATCTTCTCGCGGACAAAATAGGGCATGAGTACGTTGATCTCGCCCGCCAGTTCGATGAAGCGCGTATGAAAATCGTACTGACGGGCCTTCCACGTCAGGTAGAAAGGATCGAGCGGGATGCAATGACCGCCGACCCCCGGGCCCGGGTCGAAGCGCATGATGCCAAACGGTTTGGTCGCGGCCGTGTCGATGACTTCCCAGATGTTGATGCCCATGCGGTCGCACAACAGCGCCATCTCGTTGACCATCGCGATGTTGACCGCGCGGAACGCGTTTTCGAAGACTTTCGTCATCTCAGCGACGCGCGGGCTGGAGACGCAAACGACCTTCAGAATGGTCTGCTCGTAAAACGTGCGCGCGACGTCGAGGCAAACTGCGGTCACGCCGCCAACCACTTTGTTCGTGTTCTTGGTGGTGTAGCGTTTGTTGCCTGGGTCGACGCGTTCGGGCGAGAAGGACAGAAAGAAATCGACGCCGACTGCCAGACCGCTACCGGCCAGAATCGGCAACAGGACCTCTTCCGTGGTCCCAGGATATGTCGTGCTCTCGAGCGAGACAAGCTGCCCCGGGCGCAGGTGCTGCGCGATCTCTCGCGCTACGGACTGTATGTAAGAAATGTCCGGGTCTCTGTTCGCGGTCAACGGCGTCGGCACGCAGATAACGATAACGTCGTATTCCCCGAGGGTTGAAAAATCGCTCGAGGCAGACAGTTTGCCGGCCGACACCACGGTCGACAATTCGACATCGGAAACATCGCGAATATAGTTCATCCCGCGGTTTATTTGGGCCACGCGAATGGCGTTGCGGTCAAAACCGCACACGGGAAAGCCGACCTTCGCCTTTTCAACGGCCAGCGGCAAACCTACGTATCCGACGCCGACGACAGCGATGGCCGCGCTTTTGTTGCGGATCTTCTCCTTGAGAACTGCCGCATGATCCGGAGCTTCGGAGCCCGATATGGGCGGGGGCTCAAGTGTCTGCATAGACTCCCTTCAAACCTTAATAGCTGCGTCTGAGCTGCTAGCACCCGGTTGTGTTGGAACATTGCTGGCAATATCTAGCGGCGGGCCTTTTTCAGGGGTGACCGCCTCGAGCAGAGCCCCGTCACCGGAAGGTGGGACGTGCTCGTCAACGACAGGTAAACACCCGTTGCGCGGCCTGAAGGACGGCACGAGCGATGCCATTTCTTTAATCGCCGCAGTGCCGTCGCTGGTCCGAACGCTGAAATCGAGCGCCGCGAGGGCGGAGGCAAGCGCCGCATACCCGACGCGCTCCTGAAGGGCCACGAACAACCGCTCATTCTGCGTTTTTGTCAGACCTTCGTCGATGGTGAGGATTTCCTCGAAAAGTTTCTCGCCTGGGCGCGCCCCGACCATCACGATGTCGATGTCGCGGTAGGGCGTCAGGCCCGACAGCGTCACGAGTTTTTCTGCTAAATGCAAGATCCCGATCGGCTCGCCCATATCGAGCACGAGGACTTGGCCGTCGCGGCCAATGGCCATTGCATGGAGCACAAGCGACACGGCTTCAGGAATCGTCATGAAGTACCGTTTCATGTCCGGATGGGTTACCGTGATCGGGCCACCGTGTTCGATCTGGCTGCGGAACGTGGGCAGCACGCTGCCGCGGCTGCCGAGGACGTTGCCAAAACGCACGGCTACGAATTCCGTCCCCGTCATGTTCGCGAACGATTGCACGATGAGTTCGGCCACCCGCTTCGTGAGGCCCATGACGCTCGTGGGATTGACTGCCTTATCGGTGGACAGCAAGATAAACTTCGCAGTGCCACTTGCCGCGGCGGCAAGCGCAACGACGTGCGTGCCAATCACGTTGTTGCGAACCGCTTCGCATATGTTATCTTCAAGCATCGGCACATGCTTGTGAGCAGCCGCATGGAACACGACGTGTGGCCGATAGGTGGAGAACACGGACCGGATGCGCGCTTCGTCGGCGACGTCGGCAAGAACGACCCTCGCGTGTGCGAAGCCGCGCTGCTCGACCAGCTCGCGCTCAATGGTGAATAAGCTATTCTCGCCGTGACCGAGCAAGATCAATTGTTTCGGACGGAATGGGATGATCTGCCTGCATAATTCGCTGCCGATCGAGCCGCCCGCGCCCGTGACGAGCACGACGCGGTTATGGAGATA
>JALYZS010000164.1 GCA_030948745.1 Vulcanimicrobiota bacterium
CGCCCATCTCTGCGAGGCTCTTGCCCAACGCGATACCGGTCGCGGCGGCGACCAAAGGGACGCCCGTGAGCTTGGCGATGATCGGCACGGTGCGACTGGCCCGCGGGTTGGCCTCGATGACGTACAGCTCATCGCCTGCGACGATGTACTGGACGTTGATGAGACCGCGGATCTTGAGCTCATGCGCCAGCCGTTCGGTCACGTCCGCGATGCGCCGCTGCATGGCAGGGGAGATCGTCTGCGGCGGATACACCGCCATCGAATCGCCGGAATGGATGCCCGCCCGCTCGATGTGTTCGAAGATTCCCGGGATGCAGATCGCGTCGCCATCGAAAACCGCGTCGACTTCGACCTCGGTACCGGCCACATATTTGTCGACCAGCAGCGGTGCGCGCGGCTGGATCGGGGGCGCGCTCTCGGCATAGGCCGCGAGCTGCGCTTCATTATAAACGATCTCCATGCCCCGTCCGCCAAGCACGTACGAAGGCCGTACGAGAACCGGGAAGCCGATCGAGCGAGCGATCTCGCGTGCTTTGCGGAACGACAGCGCGGTCTGGCCTTGCGGCCGAGCCACGCCGAGGCGGCCGAGCAGGGCGTCGAACTTTTTGCGGTCTTCCGCCAGATCGAGCGATGCGTGGCTCGTGCCGAGCACGTTGATGCCGCGCTGCGTCAGCTCGCGCGCGAGATTGATCGGGGTCTGCCCGCCGAAGCCGAGCAGGGCGCCGCTCGCGCCCGTGGCGCGGACGGCGTTCTCCACCTCGTCCACGCAGGGCGGTTCGAAGATGAGCACATCCGAGACGTCGAAATCCGTGCTGACCGTCTCGGGATTGTTGTTGAGCATGACGGAGGCGACGCCCGCCTCATGCAGGGCCCAGGCCGCGTGCACGCACGAGTAGTCGAACTCGATGCCCTGGCCGATGCGGATGGGGCCGCTGCCGACGACGACCACCGAACGGCCTTTTGGCCGGCGCAGCTCGTCCTGTTCACCCACGCTCGCGTAGTAGTACGGTGAGCTGGCGGGGAACTCGGCGGCTGCGGTGTCGACCATCTTGTACGCGTTCGCGCTCGCGCCCGTGAACCGCCGGCGCACCTGCGTCAGGCTCTTGCCGCTGAAGCGCGCGATCACGCTGTCGCTGTAGCCGACCTGTTTCGCCCGGTCGATCAACCGCGAAGCAGCCTCGCCCCTGGTGTCGTCCCCTCCGTCGAACGAAGTTGCGCGCAGACCGGATTCAACCTCGACGAGCTCGCGCAACTCCCACAGCCAGAATGGATCGATGGACGTCGCGACTGCGATGTCGTCGACCGCACGTCCTCGGCGCAAGCATTCCGCGAGCGCGAACAGCCGCTCGTGCGTGGGCACGCGCAATATCTCATCCAGCTGGTCGTCGCTCCAGCGCTCGAGCTCCCAGCCCGTCAGCGCATCGCGTCCGATGTCTAGACCGCGCACCGCCTTGACCAGTGCTTGGCTGAATGTGCGGCCGATGGCCATGACCTCGCCCGTGGATTTCATCTGCGTGCCCAGACGCGCATCGGCGAGCGGGAACTTGTCGAACGGCCAGCGCGGTATCTTGACGACGCAATAGTCGAGCGTCGGCTCGAACGCCGCTTTGGTCACGCCGGTGACGGGGTTCGGCAGATCCGGCAGCCGGCGCCCGAGCGCGATCTTCGCGGCGATCTTGGCGATGGGATAACCGGTCGCTTTGCTTGCGAGCGCCGAAGAGCGCGACACGCGCGGGTTAACTTCGATGACGTTGTACGCGTCGCTGCGCGGATCCAGTGCGAACTGGATGTTGCAGCCGCCCTCGATCTTCAGATAGCGGATGATGTTGATGGCCGCGCTACGCAGCCGCTGGTAATCCCGGTCGGAGAGGGTCTGCGAGGGTGCGACGACGATCGAATCGCCGGTGTGCACGCCGACCGGGTCGATGTTCTCCATGTTGCAGATCGTGATGCAGTTGTCGGAACCGTCGCGCAGCACTTCGTACTCGATCTCTTTCCAACCGAGCAGCGACGACTCGAGCAGCACCTGCTGGATCATGCTGGCCGCCAAGCCGGTCTTGACGATGTAGAACAGCTCGGCGGCGTCGTGCACCACACCGCCGCCGGTGCCGCCGAGCGTGTACGCAGGCCGCACGATGAGCGGGAAACCGGCTTGGGCTGCGAACACGAGCGCTTCGTCGATGTTGCGGACGATCGCGGAGAGCGGCACCGGTTCGCCGATCCGTTGCATCGCCTCTTTGAAAAGCTTGCGGTCTTCGGCGACGCGGATGCTGTGCAAGGGCGTGCCGAGCAGTTGCACGCCGTAACGTTCGAGCGCTCCGCGCTCGGCGAGCGCGACGGCCAGGTTCAGGCCGGTCTGTCCGCCGAGCGTCGCGAGCAGCGCGTCCGGCCGTTCGCGCGCGATGATGGCCTCGACGTGCGCGGGGACAAGCGGTTCGAGATAGACCGCGTCGGCCATCTCCGGGTCGGTCATGATCGTCGCCGGATTGGAGTTGACCAGCACGACGCGGCAGTGCTCTTCGCGCAACGCGCGGCACGCCTGCACGCCCGCATAGTCGAACTCAGCCGCTTGACCGATGATGATCGGGCCAGAGCCGATGACGAGCACGCGGCGCACCGCCGCTTCGCCGTTGTGTCGCGTTGCGCCGCTCACGATCGGGCGCGCTCGGCGCGGATGTCGGCCATGAAGTCGGCGAAGAAATGACGTGCGTCCGCCGGGCCGGGCGACGCCTCAGGGTGGAACTGCACGGAACGGATGGGCAAGCGCGTGTGGGCCAGTCCTTCGTTCGTGCCGTCATTCAGGTTGACCATGGTCTGCGCGACGTCGGGCGGCAGTGTGCTCGCGTCCACGGCATAGCCATGATTTTGCGCCGTGATGATGACTTCACCGGAGCGGCAATCCTGCACCGGTTGATTCCCGCCGCGGTGGCCGTATTTGAGTTTATAGGTCTTGGCGCCCAGCGCTTCGGCGAGCAGTTGGTGGCCGAGACAGATGCCAAACGTCGGAAGCTTGCCGTATTGCACTACTTGACGCAGGGTGCTGACGACGCCGTCGAGCTCGGCGGGATCTCCCGGTCCGTTGCTGATGACCAATCCCTCGACATCGAGCGCCTGCAGATCTTCGAACGAGGCGTCAAAAGGCAGCTCGACGACCTCTGCGCCGGCCGCGCTCAGCCCGGCGACGATGCCTTCCTTGACGCCGCAATCAAGCAGCGCGACGCGCACGTTGCCTTTGCCCCGCCGCTGCAGCTCGTGCACCGACACGCCGCCCACGAGCTCGGGAGTGCCCAGCGGCTCGGCCAGGTAGTGCGCCAGCGCGGCCCCGGCGTGGGCCATGCTCTCGGTGCCGATCGCGAGCACCGCGCGCATCGTGCCGGCTTCGCGCAGGCGCGTCACGAGCGCGCGCGTGTCGACGCCTTCGATGAGCGGTACGCCGCTGTCGGAGAGCCAGTCGAGCAGCGAGCCTTCGTTGCGATAGTGACTGGGATGACGGCTGACCCGTTTGCAGACGGCGCCCGCCGCGCACGCCGTCTTGTGCTGACGAACGAGCGGGTCGATGCCATAGTTACCGATGAGCGGGTAACAGAACACCAGGATCTGGCCGGCGTAGGACGGGTCGGTGAGCGCTTCTTCATAGCCGGTCATGCCCGTGAAGAACACCGCTTCACCCTTGACGCAGCCAGGCGGGCCGAAGCCCTCACCCTCGAAGGCTGTGCCATCAGCCAGCAGCAGTCGTGCGCGCGTGCCCGTCATGCGTTCATCCCCGCAAGGCGAGAGCCCAAACGCTCACCGCGCACTTCCCCGTCGCGCATGACGATCTCGCCGCCCACGACAACGAGCCCCGGTTTGACCGTAAGGGTCTGACCGGCGAACGGCGTCACCCGTCCTTTGGAATGGAAGCGTGCCGCTTCCACCACCCAAGGACGCTGCAGATATAACCCCGTGACGTCGGCTGCGGACCCCGGCGCAAGCGTACCGCCGGGTACGTTGAGCAAGGCCGCGACGTTGCTCGAGAAGTTGGCGATCATGGTCGCAAGCGGCATCCCGCCCAGCGCCTGGAACGTCGCCCCGACGGCCGTCTCCAATCCGCTGAACCCCACGCAGGCGTGCGCCAGCGGCGCGTCTTTCTCGTCGTCGCTGTGCGGCGCGTGGTCGCTTGCGAAGACCGTGATGAGCCCCTCGGCGACAGCGCGGCGCATCGCGGCCGTGTCATCGGGCGATCGCAGCGGCGGATTCACCCGATAGGCCGCATCGAAGCGCGCGAGCAGTTCGTCGTCGCACTGCAAGTGATGCGGCGTGACTTCCGCGCTGACGCGCACGCCCGCCGACCGCGCCCAGCCGATGACGCCCAGGGTTTGCGCGGCGCTCACGTGGCAGATGTGCCACGTCTTTCCCGTGGCCAGCGCAACCGCTAGGTCGCGTGCCGCAATCGCCGCCTCCGAAACGGGCGGTGTGCCGGGCACTCCCAGGCGGTCGCTGATCTCGCCCTCATGCATCAAGGCATCCTGGAACGACGGGTCCTCGCAATGCGACAAGAACGGTTGCGGCAGGTCGGCGACGTAGCGGGCGGCGTTGTACAGGGTCTTGAGCGACCGCGTCGCGGCGCCGTCGTCGGAGAATGCAACGGCGCCGGCGGCTGCCATACCCCGCAGCGCAGCGATCCGCTCACCTGCCCGCCCGACGGTCACGGCGCCGATCGGATAGCAGCGCGGTCCGCCTAGTGCGGCGCCATCGCGGCGCAGTCGCTCGATCAGCTCTGCGTTGTCCAATGCCGGCTGCGTGTTCGGCATCGCGGCCACGGCAGTGAATCCGCCGGCCGCAGCTGCAGCCAATCCGCTGGCCAACGTCTCCTTGTGCGGATCGCCCGGCTCGCGCAGGTGCACATGCGGGTCGATGAATCCCGGGCACAACACCATACCGGCGCAATCGATTCGCTCGGTGTCGGTATCCGAGCTTGCGGGCGCATCCTCAAGCAGCGCGGCTATGGTGCCGCGGCGCACGACGATCGTACGTACCCCATCCAGCCCGAGCTTCGGATCGACCACGCGCGCACCGACGAAGTCGCGATTGGCGCCGGATTGTCCGCCGCGGTGCATCATGCGACCCGATCGCGCTGGACTGCGCCCAAGGTCTTCTCCAGGACGGCCATGCGAATGTAGACGCCGTTTTCCACCTGCCGCTCGATGCGGCTGCGCTCGTGCCGCATCAGGCCGCTTGCGATCTCGACGTCGCGGTTGGCTGGACCGGGGTGCATGATGATGCAATGAGCCGGGAGCAGGTGCAGGCGCGCTTGGTTGAGGCCGTACGACTTCGCGAGATCCTCATACGGCGGCAGGTCGTCTCCCTGCGCGCGTTCCTTTTGCACGCGCAACAGCATGACCGCATCTGCGTCTGCGAATGCGGCCTCCAGATCGTTGCTCAGATCGGCGAAGCCCCACCCGGGGGCCGACAGCGGAAGCAATGAGGGCGGCCCGCACAAGGTCACGCGCGCGCCGAGCAGCGCGCTCGCCCGGGCGCTGGAGCGCGCCACCCGGCTATGCTTGATGTCGCCGCAGATAACAAGGCGCCGGTCTTTCAGATCGCCGAACTCTTCCACGAGCGTCATCGCGTCGAGCAGACCCTGCGTGGGATGCGCGTGCGCGCCGTCGCCCGCGTTGATGACGACGCCGTCGAAGTGGCGCGCGAGCGCGTGCGGAAACCCGGCTTCGCGGTGGCGTACGACGAGCGCGTCGGCGCCGATGGCTTGCACCGTACGCATGGTGTCTTCCAACGATTCGCCCTTGGCCAACGACGAGCCGTCGGTTCGGAAATCGGTGTAGGCGGCGCCCAGGCGCTGGGCCGCGACGGCAAAAGAGGTCGTCGTCCGCGTGCTGGTCTCGAAGAACATCCCCAGCACGATGCGGCCGCGCAGACGCAGGTTCTCGTTGGGGACGCCGTGCTTGTACTGGCGAGCACGCGCGATCAACGCCTCGATGAATGGCCTGTCCGCATCATCGAGGTCGAGAAGATGCTTGGCTTTCGTCACGTTCGCTCGTAGATGACGACGCGGTCGGCGTCGCTCGGCTCCCGGTGCAACACGACCTCGACGTGCTCGTCGCGCGCCGTCGGCACGAAGCGGCCGACATAGTCCGCTTGGATCGGCAGTTCCCGCAGGCCGCGATCGATGAGCACGCACAAGCGAGCCATTTGCGCGCGCCCCAAGTCGGTCATCGCATCCAGGGCTGAACGCACCGTGCGACCGGTGAAGAGCACGTCGTCGATGATGACGACCTCTTTCCCGGAGACGTCCACGCTGATCTGGCTCTCGGGCATGTCGCGTGCGGCGTCGTCGTCCCGATAGAGGGTGACATTAAGAAATCCAAGCGGCAGCGAGATGCCGGTGCGGCTTTTGATCTCCGCATGCACTCGGCGCGCGAGGTTTTCGCCGCCCTTGCGGATGCCGAAGAG
>JALYZS010000168.1 GCA_030948745.1 Vulcanimicrobiota bacterium
CCACTCGACCACCTTATCTCCCTCATCTATATGGACGCCGGCCGCGCTCCACTTGGTCTGAATGTCGCCGTCGCTGAGCGCAGCGTTGCCCAGCGGTAGGCGCTCGCGCGAGGGAAAGACGACGCGATCATCTTCGACGCGCGTGCCGTCCGGGTAGACGACGCCGCGCGCCGCTCTCACGATCTGCCCCGCCAACCAGAAACGGTACATGCAATAGATGGTCGCGAGCGCGAAGAACGCCACGAAGATCTCCGGTGTCGCGATGCGCGCCTGCACGTAGAAATAGCCGCTCGTGAGCAGGAAGAACACCGCCAGCGCCGCCGCCGCGCTTGACGAGAACAGGCGCTTGGCGAAGGCGTACAGCAAGGGCACGGTCAGCGTTCCGAACAACGCGCTCATGAGGCGAGCGCCCACCGGGTCGACTTTGTAGAGCATCGCCCCGATCGTGAGGAGCAGCTTGGTCAGCGGCGGGTGGGTCCATTCGAACTGCGGCAGGTGGTGGATGTACTCTTGGGCGGCGCGCGCGTAGTAGATCTCGTCGAAGATCCTTTCGGCAGGCCGGTTGATGTTCGTGTAGAGCAGCAGGGCGGTGACGGCCATGAGGCCGCCGACGATCAGCCCGTCGGTGCGCGTCATGCCGATGAGCCCTTCCCACGCCAGCGGCGATCTGCGCCGCGCGACGTCGCCGCCGCGTACCCGCCCGCCAAGCCACATGACGGCGTGGTCGAGGCTTTCGTTCATCTCCGGCACGAGATAGGCGCCCGCGACTGCGAACAAGCACACGACGTTGAGCAGCGACAGCGGATGGACCAGGAACGGATAGAGATCCGCTTGCGGGTTGTACAGGTATTGCAGCGCGTACCATAGGTTGACCAAGAACGTGAACGACAAGATGACGTAGACGACCCGGCTCAGCCGGCTGACGTTCCAGATGAGCGGGCCGAGCGCGAGCGCAGAGAACAGATAGCGCTCGTGCATGCGCGTGGCGAACATGAAGAAACCGAGCAGCGCCACGAACATCGCCATGTAGAAGTTGCCTTCGCGTTCCGCGCGCGTGTATTCAGGCCCGGTCGTGCGCCATTCGCGTAACGAGACCGCGGCGACGAGCGCCGTCACGATCGCGACGCCCCATGCCCACTGCGGCCAGCCCTGGAAATTCGCGAGGTTCGGGATGAGCTTGTTGTCCGGTTGCCAGAAATCCAGGCGCGTCGAATACAGATTGAACGCGTTGCACGAGTTATAGGGATACAAGGCAGTGCCGGTATGGTAGCGGTCGTACAGCCAGGACATGAGCGCGATGGGATCCTTCGTCGGGCCGAAGAACACCGAGCCCAGGTACGCGACGCCGAAGCCGACGAGCGGGATGAGCGCAAGCCGCCACCAGCGGCGTGCGCTGCGCAGCTGCCAGACGAGCAGCAACGGCGCGACGACGATCGGCTGCGGCTTGATGAGCACCGCGAAGCTGAACATGAGCCAGCCCAACTCGAAACGCTCGGTCACCATGAAGTACACCGCCCACAGCATGAACACCGCGGTGACGGCGTCTCCCTGGCCCCAGTAGGCGGATAAGAACCAAATCGCTGGATTGAACGCCACGATGGCGGCGACCCAAAGCGCCGCAGACGACGACCACGTGCGCCGCACCAGCAGAAAGCTGAGATAGATGAGACCCAGGTCGGCGAGCACCGCCGGCAGCTTGACGCTGAACTTCAACAAGTCGAAAGGAAGGTTCATACCTGCGAAGAGATGGTAGAACCAGCCGGACGCCGCGAGCACGAAGATATAGCCCGGCGGGTAGTCGACGAAGCCGGCATGATCGTAGAAGCCATGAATGCCGTACTTGACGAGGCTGAGCGTCCATGATTCGAACGTGCCGAGATCGGTCTCGTGCCCCGTCGCGGGCATGGACAGCAAGCGGACGAGGAAACCCGCGAGCATGAGCCCGGCGACCGCGAGCACCTCGGCAAATCGCAAGCCGCCTGGCGCTGCGGGCGACGCCGGGGCAACGGCGCGCAACGCCGGCTCGGCGCTCACGCCGGGCGCGGTCGCTTTATCTGCGCGGTCGCGAATGTTGCGCTTCGCCACAGCTACAATCGGTTCTCGTCAAAAGACAGCATGGCCCTCATGATGGTCATCACGCGTTCGAGCGTAACGTTTCCAGGGCGTCGCGCAAAGGTCGCAGGCCTGCGGCTTGCTCCAGCGCGGACTCAAAATAGTTATCGGCAGCCGTCTGGGCTGCCTCGTAGGCTCCGCAGCTCGTGAGCGCGTCGCGCAGCTGCGCGATTCCCTGGTCCGACAAGGGCTCGGCGCTGGCATAGGTGCGAGCGATCGTGTCCTTGACCCTACCCACGCCATGCGCTTGAGCCCAGACCACTGGATAGGTCTTCTTACGCCGCGCGAGATCGCCCCCGGCCGCCTTGCCGGTCTGTGCGGTCGCACCCCAGATGCCGGACAGATCATCGGCGATCTGAAAACCCATGCCGAACGAGCAGCCGATGGCACGGCAGCGGTCGACTTCTTCTTGCGCCGCTCCAGCGCAACGTGCGCCGAGCGCGCACGCGCATGCGAACAACGCGGCTGTCTTGCCTTCGATCATCTGCCGATAGGTCTCGAGGTCGGTTATCGCTCCCCCCTCCAACGCAAGATCGAGCGCCTGGCCTTGGCACATCGCGAAGTTGGCGCGCGCTAGGTCGAGGCCCATGAGCGCCGCTGCGCTTGCGCCGAGCCGTGGCATCACAGGTTCGAGCGCGATATGCGCGAGCGCGCCGACCGCATCGCCGGCGTTGATGCCGTGCGCGAGGCCGAACGCCGCCCACACGGTCTGCCGTCCATGGCGCAGCGTGTCGGCGTCTTCGATGTCGTCGTGGATGAGCGAATAATTGTGCAGCAGTTCGATGGCGCAGCACGCCGGGAACGTCGTCTCAGCGGACGCGCCCAACGCTGCGGCGGCGGCCATGGTGAGGCGTGGCCGCACGCGCTTCCCGCGACGCGCGCTTGCCGGGTCGGTAAGACCGAAATGGTAGCAGAGGTGTTGTGCGACCGGATCGTTTCGCAGCTGTGCGTGCAGAAAGTCTGCGAGGTAGCGCTCGAACGACGCCAGCGCATCGCTTGCTATGGCGCCCTCGGCCTGCACCGCGGTTACGCCCAGTCCGCGTCGGCTTGCGGAAACCACTCCATCAATGTGTCGACGACCTCGTCGGCGAGGAAACCGGGCGTGGAAGCACCTGTGGCGATGCCGACCTGCTCGTCGCCGTGGAACCACTCGCGCCGCAGATCCGCCGGGTTCTCGATGAGATGCGCCGTGGCACCTTCGGCCTCGGAGATCTCGGCGAGGTGGCGCGTGTTGGCGGACTTCGTGCCGCCGATGACGCTCATCGTGTCCACTTCCGCC
>JALYZS010000175.1 GCA_030948745.1 Vulcanimicrobiota bacterium
CGTGATCGCGGACGTAGTCGTAGTAGCTCTGACCGCTGACCTTCTCGACGACGCTTCCCAGCAGAATGAACCCGTAGTTGCTATATTCGAAACGGCTGCCCGGCCTGAATTGCGGGCCACGCTTGCCGAAGAGCGTGATGTAGTCGTGCAGGGTGCGCAGCTGCAATCGATGCTTGTCGAAGTCGGGTCCGAAAAAGTCACCCGTTCCGCCGGTATGGATCAGCAGTTCATGGATCGTGACCTGGGACGCGATACGCTTGTTCGGATAGTCGGTCAGGTATTTGCCTAAGGAATCCTGCAATCCGACTTTTCCCGCCTGTACGAGCTGCATGATGGACACCGCGGTGAACATCTTGTTCATCGAACCCAGCCGGAAGCGCGTCTCAAGCGTGTTCGGGATCTTGTGCTCGCGGTCGGCAAGGCCATACGCCTGAGCGAATATCGGCGCGCCGCCCTTGGCCACCAAGACCGCGCCGGCGAAATGATCCGCGGCGACGCTTTCACGCAGGGTAGCGCGCAGCGCGCTCAACAAGTCGGCTTGGTTAAGATGGGGCAGTGCGAACTCCGGCGGGCGCGGAATCGCCAGGACAGTGAAGTGCGCCACATGATGCGGTTCGCTGTTTGCCACCTCGAGCGCTAAACGAGCCATCTGATCGGACTGACGCTCTTGCACGAGCGCGACAATCTTGCTGGATGTCGCCGACTCGATTTTCTTGAGCGCGAAGCCGCCGGTCTGTTGTCGGAAATCCATGAACATGTCGAGCATCGACCGCTTACCAGGGGCATACATCTGAAAATAGCGCTGCATGGCCGCGCGGTCAGCGTTATTGAAGGCGGTAAGCCAGGCGTGCAGCGCCTTGCCCGGCGGCGTGCGGGGAAGGGCCGGCTCTGCGTTGCCGATGGCCAGCCAACTGGCGCTGAGCAGGGCGGCGCATGCCAGGACGAGCCCTAACCTGCCTGCGCGTATCATCTTACCGCTTGACCGCCTGCGGATGATCGATATAGTTTTCGTAGACAAGGCCCACTGCGATCTCCATGGATTCTGCCAGTAGATGATGCGACAAGGCGAGCTGCTCGCAGCTTTGACCGCTCTGCTTCATCTCGGCGAGCACGGCAGAGGTCGGGGAGTGGGTATCAACCGCTAGCCATGCCGCACACGCAAGATCGCCGGGAGGGATGCCGAGCTTCACGGCCTGCGAGTATGTGGGCGGCTGCTGACCGGGAAACCGGTAGATCAAAGCCTGCCGATAGGCGGCGTATCGCTCGGGAGACGACAGCACGTCGAGCAAGGTGATCTCGGCCGACAACCCGGCCGTCTGGGCCGCGTACATCATGTCTGTCGCGTGCTGTGCGGCGGTGTAGACTTTGTCCCAGGCGGAAATTGCGGCGCGTGCGTCCACCGGAGGCGGCTGCGTGCTCATAGCGTTCGGCCGGTCGTTCCCATTTGCTGGTCCCGGCGGTGGTCCGAGTGTGTTCTTCGAGATCTCGACTGCGATGAGAGCCTGAGCGATCGCGTCGCGGCTTGCCTGTACGCTGTCGTTGAGTGCTCGGGTCGAATCTTGCACGCTCGATATCAGCGAGGGATAGTATGCTAGCAGCGCCTGATATTTGGGCGTCAGGGGCGCTGGTTCGGTGAGCGGCCCTACCATCTCTCGCAAGACGTCGGTGTTCGGGCCGATCAAACCCGGCGCGCTCGACATCGTGTCGGCGAGCAGATCCAAGCTGCCCGTGATGTCGCGCGTCAGGTGACTGACCGGCGTCGCGATGCCGGCCGAGTTGGTCACCCGCGGTCCCCGTGGCATCGCTTGCAGCTGCGGGCCGAGTTTGTTCACCTGCTGCACCAGATTATCGAATTCGGCTTGGCCTGTCCGATCCGCCACCTTGATGTCATTGAGGGCCATCGTCGCGGCGTTCAAGCCGGTCTGCAAAGCCGAGACTGCGGCAGTCCTGCGAGGGTCGTTGACCGCTGCGAGGCCCAGCCCCACGCGGCCGTCGGGAGCGGCCAGCGCGCCCGATTCGCGCAAGGCGTAATCAAGCTGCGCACGATGCTGCGCCACAAGCGCACCGGCGCGAGATGCCGGCACTTCGTTGAGCACCGCCGCCGCGTAGCTGTAGCGGCCCTCGTTTTGATCGTGCAACGCTTGCGTTGCAAGCGAAGAATCCGTGGGTTTGTCAAGCTCGGGGTAGCCCATCAGGTGTGCGACGCGGTCGCTCGGGACGGGGTGATCGATGAACGCCTTATCGGCGCGGCTTTGGGGACCCGGGTTCATCGCGCCAAGTTTGCTCATGACGTCTACCGCTGCATGCGGATCGAATCCCGCCCTGGCCATCAGGCGCAAACCGTAGTGATCAGCCTGCAACTCGTCCGCGCGCGAGAATTTATTGGCGGCGAGTTCGCTGCCGATGCCGCCGAGCACGTATGCGACCGGCGAGAGGATGGACGCCAGCGCGGTGAGGATGCCGATGATGGTCGATTGGTTCGACGACTTCACGACGTGACGCAATTCGACGTGACCCATCTCGTGCGCCATCGTGGACGCGAGTTCGTCATCGGAAGCGACGAAATTGAGCAAGCCCATGTCGACATGCACGAAGCCGCCCTTGATCGCGAACGCGTTGATGTCGGGCGTGCCCAAGACCGTGAAGCGGTATGCGATGTCGCGTCGTTGCCGGTATTGCGAGAGCGTGTCGCCGATGCGCTCGACCCAAGCTGTCAGAAATGGATCCTGCACGACGACGCTGTTGTCGTCGATCTGCGTGTTTTCAGCCCGGCCTTGCGAAACTTCTTGACTGGTGGAAAGGGCCATCGCCGGGATGGCGCTGCCCTGCAACACGGCCAGCAGCCCTAGGATCACCCCGAGCTTCTTCATCCGTGCGATTATAGGCAACCGAGCTTAGATAGCGCTGAGAAAGAGCACATCTGGCTGTAGGCTTAGACGTGCGAGGTGCTCGTCCCGGCATCAACCAATTCTCGCGCCAGGGGCGCGCGCATCGGCAGCGCCAGGGAGGGACGATGAGCGGAGTACGAGTGTTGGTCGGCACGCGCAAGGGGGCGTTCGTGTTGACTTCGGATGGCAAGCGCCGCGACTGGCAGGTCGATGGACCGCATTTCGGCGGCTGGGAGATCTACCACCTCAAAGGGTCGCCAGCCGATCCCAGCCGGCTTTACGCGTCGCAGACCAGCGGTTGGTTCGGCCAGCTGATCCAGCGCTCAAACGATGCTGGGAAGACCTGGGATCCGATGGGCAACGGGTTCGCCTACGACGGCGTCCCCGGCACGCATCTCTGGTACGATGACACGCCGCACCCGTGGGAATTCAAACGCGTCTGGCATCTCGAACCGTCGCTCAGCGATCCAGACACGGTCTACGCCGGCGTTGAGGACGCGGCGATTTTCCGCACGACCGACGGGGCCAAGACCTGGCACGAGCTGCCAGGTTTGCGCACGCATAAGTCCGGACCGGGATGGCACCCAGGCGCGGGCGGCATGTGTCTGCACACGATCCTGCTCGACCCTGCGAACAGCCAGCGCATCTTCGTCGCGATTTCCGCCGCCGGAGCATTCCGCAGCGATGACGGCGGGGAGACATGGCGGCCTGTGAATCGCGGGCTCAAATCGAACTTCATCCCGGATCCGGATGCCGAGGTGGGGCACTGCGTGCATCGCATCGCCCGGCACCCGTCGCGTCCGGATGTGCTGTTCATGCAAAAGCATTGGGACGTGATGCGCAGCGATGACGGCGGCGAGTCATGGCGCGAGGTCAGCGGCAACCTGCCAAGCGATTTCGGTTTTCCGATCGACGTGCACGCGCACGAACCCGACACCATCTACGTCGTGCCGATCAAGAGCGACTCCGAGCATTATCCCCCCGACGGCAAGCTGCGCGTCTATCGCAGCCGCACCGGGGGCGACGAGTGGGAAGCGCTCACGAATGGCCTGCCGCAACAGGACTGTTATGTGAACGTGCTGCGCGATGCGATGGCGGTCGACTCACTCGATGCGTGCGGCGTTTACTTCGGCACCACGGGCGGCCAGGTCTATGGTTCGACCGACAGCGGCGACCACTGGCAGCCTATCGTGCGCGACCTCCCGGCCGTGTTATCGGTCGAGGTGCAAACGCTCGCGTGATCCGCGTCGTGCTGCCCGCACATTTACGCACGCTCGCGCGGGTCGAGGGCGAAGTGACGCTCGATATCGACGGCGTGCCGACGCAAGGCTCGATCCTCGACGCGCTTGAGGCGCTCTACCCGATGTTGCGCGGCACCATCCGCGACCACACCACGCAGAAGCGCCGGGCCTTTTTGCGATTTTTCGCCTGCGAGGAAGATCTTTCGAACGAGTCACCTGACGCGCCGGTGCCTGCAGCGGTCGCTCAGGGCACGGAGCCGTTTCTCGTGATCGGGGCCATCGCCGGCGGCTAAGCAGATGGCCAGCGCGGCCGGCATGCGCTACGTCCTTTGGATTTTCGGCGTCGCCGTCGCATACATGATATTCGCGAAGGTCGGCTTTTCACTCGCGTTTGGCATCAAGCAGGTCACCGCCGTGTGGCCGCCGACCGGCATCGCCATCGCCGTATTGCTTCTGGGCGGCTATCGCATGTGGCCGGGCATCTGGCTGGGCGCATTCGTGAGCAATGCGCTGACGGCCGAGCCGCTCTTCACCGCCGCCGGCATCGCCGTCGGCAACACCCTTGGGCCGCTGCTGGGCGCGTACCTATTGCGCCGCCTCGTGCATTTCGACGCTGCGTTCCAGCGTGTGCGGGATGTCATCGGGCTCGTCGTGTGCGCTTCCATCTTGGGGATGACGGTGACGGCGACCAACGGGGTCGCCCAACTGGCTCTTGCGGGTATTGTGCCATGGACCTCATACCGGTTGGTCTGGCCGCTATGGTGGGCCGGGGACGCCATGGGTGTCTTGCTCGTCGCGCCGCTCATCCTCACCTGGTCGGTGCGAGAACACCCAGTGGTCTCACAAAAACGCAGCGCCCCCGAAGTCATCGCGTTGGCGCTCGCGGTCTTGGTCATTACCTGGCTCTCGTTCATGAGCCGTCTGCCCGTCGCATATCCGGTCTACCCCTTCGTCATCTGGACGGCGCTGCGGTTCGGCCAGCGCGCGACAACCTTGGCGATCGCGACGATCTCGGTGATCGCCATCGTGGGCACGACCCACGACCTGGGGCCATTCACTGGCGGCTCCCTCGATCACCGTCTGTTCTTGCTCGTCACGTTCATGGCGATTCTCTCCGTCACCGGTCTCGTTCTCGGCGCCGTGACGACCGAACGACAGCTCGTACGCCAGCAACTGGGCGAAGCGGAGCACCGCTTTCAAGTGCTCGCGGAGCTCGTACCACAGATGGTCTGGACCGCGAACGCCACCGGCTGGATCGACTGGTACAATCAACGCTGGTACGACTACACCGGTCAGAGCGTCGATGAAGCAGCGGGCTGGGGCTGGCAACGTGCGCACCATGCGGAAGACTTCCAACGCGTCATGCAAGAGTGGCCGCAGTGCATCGCCACCGGCAAACCGTTCGACATCGAATCGCGCATCCGCGGCAGCGATGGATCGTTACGCTGGTTTCTCACGCGCGCCGAGCCGCTACGCGATGCCGCCGGGAGCATCGTGCGCTGGTACGGCACGAACACAGATATCGATCATCAAAAACTCGCGCTGCAGCAGACCACGCGCGTGGCGGAAGCCCTGCAAGCGGCCTTCGTACCTCTCCAGCTCCCCACGCAGCCGCACCTGCGCTTCGATGTGCTCTATGTGAGCGCCGAACGAGAAGCATTGATCGGCGGCGATTGGTACGATGCGTTCGAGCTCCCGGACGGCCGTATCGTCGTCTCCATTGGTGATGTGATCGGGCACGGCCTCGAAGCAGCTGTCACGGCCGGCCGGATTCGCCAAAGCATCTTCACCCTTGCGTTCGACGTCTCCGATCCAGCGACGATCCTCAACAAAGCGAACACGACGCTCGGGCATCAGGAAGATAAGATCGCGACTGCGCTGGTCGCCATCCTGGAGCGCGATCACACCAGTATGCGCTACGCAAGCGCTGGGCATCCGCCGCCCATGTTGGGCGCCGGGTCGGCAGGCTCAGAGGAGCAGATGCCCTATGGCGGTCCTCCGCTGGGAGCCGTTGGGAACCTCACGCTGAGCGATCATGTAGTCCGGCTCGAGCACAACGCGCTCGTGCTCTTCTACACCGATGGCCTGACCGAGTTCAAGCGAGACATCATAACGGCCGAACGCACCCTGCAGGCCGCGTTAGCCAGCAGCGCTGTTGCTTTGGACGCACACCCTGCCGAAATGTTGCAGCGCGCGGTTATGGGCGCGGAATCCCCCAGCGACGATACGGTGCTGCTGGTCCTGCAGCTGGGCGCTGCAGACGGCGCGGAAGTTCCGGCGCCTCCGGAGGTCCACAAGCACTGGGCTTTCCGCTCAAGCGATGGGTACTCAGCGCACGTCTCGCGCCACGACCTCATGGCTTTCATCCGCCACTTCATAAGTTCCGAGGAAGACCTCTTCCGGACGGAGCTCATCATCGGCGAGATCCTCGCCAATATTGTCGAGCATGCGCCTGGCTTGGTGCACGTCGACATCCGATGGCAGTCGGACCACGCAGTGATGACCGTCCGGGATAGCGGACCTGGCCTCCGTTACAACCCGGGCTTGCCGCAGGAGGCGCTCACCGAGCGAGGGCGGGGGCTGTTTCTCATCGGCATGATGGCGGATGCTGTCCAGGTGCAAAGTCAAGCCGAAGGCGGCACGATCATGACCGTGGTCCTGCCGAGCAGTGCGAGTAAAGGTTCCACCGCGCCCCAGCCTTAAGCACCGACCTTACCAGGACGCATGCTTTCATCTTTTGGTGGAGGGTTTTATGCCAATGCAGAAAGTCAATTGGGGTGCGGTGATCGTGGGCGCGATCGCCTTTTGGGTTTGGGGAGCCATCTGGTTCACGCTTTTGAAGGTTCCCTACGCGGCGGCGGTCGGTTTCACCGCCGATCAACAGGCCGCTTACGCGGCGCACCCCAGCCCAGTGCCGTACATATTGTCATTCGTGGCCGCACTCGTACTATCGATGGGGACCGCGATCGCCCTGGCGGACAGCAACCAGCCGGGTGCGGCGCATGGCGTGCAGTTCGGGATGTTCATGGGCATCATCGTCTTCGCCACGAACTTCCTCTCGATCACTCTCTTCATGATGAAACCCTGGTCGCTGTGGCTCATCGAATGCGGCTACGTCATCATCGGGATGATGATCGTCGGCGGCATCATCGGCGCCTGGAGAAAAAAGGCCGCGACCGTCTAGCAGCGTGGTTTAAGGGTCTCAGGCGTCAGCCGGCGCCGGTGTGAGCGGGTCCGTAAAACGCGGGTCATTGCTCTGCATCGGCGCCATGGACGGCACGCGCCGGCGCGTTCTGAACGTGCCGAAGCGCGGCGCCACCCACAGATACAACGTCGGCACGACGAGCAGCGACAGGAACGTCGAGGCGATCAACCCGCCGATGACCACCGTCGCGAGCGGCGCTTGGGTGGAGCTGCCGGCTTCGATCCCGATGGCGAGCGGCAGCATGCCGCCGATCGTCGCGAGCGTGGTCATGAGGATCGGCCGCAAGCGGACCGGCCCGGCGCGCAAGAGCGCATCGCGCGCTCCTAAGCCCTCCTCGCGCAGTTGCTTGGTGAATTCGATCACCAGAATCGCGTTTTTGACCGCGATGCCGACGAGCATGAGCGAGCCGATGAAGGCGGTCAGGCCGAAGGCGCGCTGCGTGATGACCAGCGAGGCGACGATGCCGACAAGCGCGAGCGGCACCGACATCATGATCACGAGTGGGTCGAAGTACGACTCGAATTGCGCCGCGAGGAGCATGTAGATGAGAACGACCGCGAGGGCGACCGCAAGGTAGAGCGCGCTGAAGCTGGTCTCGCCGCGTTGTATTTCCGGGCCGTATTCCCAACGGTAACCGGTGGGCAGCGGGAAGTTGCGCATGAGCACGCCTGCGTCAGCGACGATCGGGCCTAGCGGGCGACCGCTGACCGGGGCGCTGAGCTCGACCCGGCGTTGGCGATCTTCCCGGCTGATGGCCGACGGGCCCAGACCCGGCGTTAACTTCGCGACGTTCCCCAGCGTGCCGATCGGCGCGCTGCCCGCCGATCGCGCCGTGGCGCCCGCGGTGGGCGAGAATTCGATGCCTTGCAGCGAGGCCATGGATTGACGCTGCTGCGGCGGCAATTCGATGATGATCGGATATTGGATCCCGTTGGTCTGATAGTAGGAGGCGATCGTGCCGTTGGTCGCGGTCGAGATCAGCTGCGCCAGGTCGCCCGTGTTCAAGCCCGACAGCATGAGCCGGGTGCGGTCGATCGACACCGTGACCTGCGGTTGCGAATTGGTGACGTTCTTGTCGGGATCGCCGACGCCCGGTATTTTCGCGATGGCCGCCATCACGCTGTCGGCAACGGTTTGCAGCTGATCGATGTTGGGTCCGAAGATCTCGATCTCAAGCGCAGTCTGTCCTTGGGAGATCTGCCGCTGCACGATGTCGATCGTCTGTCCGCGCGGCGTCGTCCCGATCATGGCCGTGCGCAAGGCGCTTTCCTCCTCCGTCAGTGGCTGAGCACCGTGCGGGCCGCGGCCGCTCAACCGCGCGCGCCACTCGCGCACGAAATCCGCCGCAGCCGGCCCGCTCGTACCGGGCTGGAGCGCGATCTGTATCGTGGAGCGATTGGTGATGGAACGCGAGTTGTTGCCATTGCCGGCCTGACCGACGATCGCGCCGACGTTTTGCACGCGCGGATCGCGCCGGAACGCGTTCTCAACCGTTTTCGTGATGTTGTCGGTGACGGCAAGCGCGGTGCCGTTGGGCGCTTGCAGATCAAACTGCACGAATCGCGAGTCCGAGGGCGGGAATATCTCCGTCGGCACGATGCCGAACAACAACGAACCAACCGTGATGAGCAGCAACCCAGCCGCGCTGCCCAGCACGAGCGCGGGCCGGTCCAGACAGAACGCCAGCATCCGCCGGTAGCGGTTCTCAAGCCGCGCATAGCCGCGTTCAAACCGCTGTGCAAAAGTTGGTCGCTGCGCAGCACCGTCTTCGGCGCTCGATTCGGCAGCGCCGTCTGTCGTGCGGCGCAACATCTCAGCTGAGAGCATCGGCACCGTGACGATGGCGACGATCAGCGAGATGCCCACGGCGCTCATCACGACGATGGCGAACGGACCGAAGATCAGTCCCTGCTGACCGGGCACCATCATGAGCGGGAAGAACACCGTGACGACCGTGATGGTTGATGCGAACACCGCGCCGAGTATCTGTGCCGTCGCACCCTCCGCTGCATTCGCCGGCACCATGCCGGTGCGCAAGAATCTGGAGATATTCTCGATCACGACGACGGCGTCGTCGACGATCAAGCCCACGGCCAGTGCCAAACCTCCGAGCGTCATCACGTTGAGCGTCTCGTGGAACGCGTACATGACGTACATGGTCCCCAAGATGGAGACCGGCAGCGAGACTGCGACGATGACTGTCGCCCGCCAGGAATGCAAGAACAGCAAGATGACGAGGACGGCAAGGATGGCGCCGTAGATCGCGGTGTGTTCGAGCGACGCTAGCGCGATGAGGATGAACTCGCGCTGGTCGAGCAGCGACGCGAACACCATCCCGGGATGTCGCTGGCGGATCTCGCCGATCTTGGCTTGCAGCCCTTCGGCCACGGACACGACGTTCGCGCCCGGCTGCGCGGTGATGGTGACGAAAACTGACGGCCGCCCATTAAGGCGCGAGAAGACGCGCTGCTCTTGGATCGAGTCCCGCACGGTGGCGACGTCGCGTAGGCGGAAGGGCACGCCGTTCGCCACCGTCACGACGGTGTCGGCGATCTGGTCGGGCGCCCGGTAGAGAGCGTTGGTGCGAATGCCGTATTCAGAATTGCCGATCTTCACGACGCCCGCGGGCAAGTCGACGTTCTCGTTCTGCACGCGCGAAAGCAATGTGTTCAAGGAAAGACCGACGGCGGCCAATCGGTGTTCATCCGGTTCGATCATGACCGCCCGCTGCGCGATGCCGGAGACGCTCACGCTGCCCACGCCGTGCACCGACGCCAGCTCATCCGACAACTCGTTGACGATCAGGTCGGACAGATCGCGCAGCGAGCGCGTTTGATCGGTGACCTGCAAGGCCAGCACCGGTGTGGCATTAGGATCGGCCTTGATGATCTGGGGCTCTTTGAGCAGCGGATCGTTCGGCAGCGACGCGCGAATGCGGGCGACTTGTTGCTGCACATCGATAGCGGCGACGTTGATATCCGTATTGTAATCGAACTGCACGCGGACGGTGGACTGGCCTTGAAACGAGTTGGATTCGAGAATATCGATGCCGGACACGCGGCTGACGGCGTTCTCAATGGGGCGCGTGATGGTGCTTTCAATCGTCTCGGGCGAAGCATTGCCGTAGGCGGTGCTCACGGTCACGACCGGTGGGGCGAAATAGGGCAGCAGCGCGACCGCCAGCCGCGGCGCCGCGAAGAGGCCCAAGACGACGATCGCCGCGGTGAGCATGGCCACGGCCACTCTACGGTTGACGGCGAATGATGCTATCGACATACGTCTTTGTGCACGTCGGGTTCGCCGAACCCGTCGCCCTACAC